>NZ_CAUVXL010000224.1:0-17007 GCF_963555915.1 Protofrankia sp. Cas4 | reverse complement strand
AGGCCAAGGACCGCATCCGCGCCGCGATCGTCAACTCGGGTCAGGCCTGGCCCAACCAGCGGATCACAGTCGGGCTCTTCCCCGCGACCCTGCCGAAGTCCGGTAGCGGGTTCGACGTGGCGATGGCCGCCGCGGTTCTCGGCGCGGCGGCCACAGTTCCGCCGGAGTCGCTTCGCGGTCGGGTGCTGCTCGGAGAACTCGCACTGGACGGTCGGTTGCGGCCCGTGCGCGGCGTGCTGCCAGCGGTGATGTCCGCGCTCGACGCGGGCATTGACCGCGTCGTCGTTCCCGAGGCCAACGGTGCGGAGGCGGCGTTGGTCCCGGGTGTCGTCGTCGAACCCGTGGCGGATCTCGACTGCCTGATCCGGCTCTTGCGTGGTGAGTACGCGCCGGATCGACCGCCCAGAATCATCATGGATGCGCCGCCGGCCGCCACGCAGGATGCCGGCGATCTCGCCGACGTGGCGGGCCAGTCCCGCGGGCGCCTGGCGGTCGAGGTGGCGGCCGCCGGCGGCCACCACCTGTTCATGCAAGGTCCACCGGGCAGCGGCAAGACCATGCTGGCGGAGCGGTTGCCAGGCCTGCTGCCCGCGCTCGACACCGAGGCTGCGCTTGAGGTCACCGCCGTGCACTCGGTTGCCGGGTTGCTGCCGGCGCACTGCCCGCTCGTGCTCCGGCCGCCATTTCGCAGCCCGCACCATTCGGCAACGCCAGGTGCACTCGTCGGTGCCGGTTCAACTGTGTTGCGGCCGGGCCTGGCCAGCCAGGCACACCGCGGTGTGCTGTTTCTCGACGAGGCCCCCGAATTCGCCCGTCTCACGTTGGACGCGTTACGTCAGCCGCTGGAAAGCGGGGTGATCGAGCTTGCCCGGGCCCGGATCAGCGCTCGGTTTCCCGCCCGGTTCCTGCTGGTGTTGGCGGCGAACCCGTGCCCGTGCGCCCGGGCGGGCGGCGCTGCGGCCAAACTGTGCGACTGCCCGAGCCTGGTTCGTCGGCGTTATCTCTCCCGGCTGTCGGGACCCCTGCTCGACCGGGTGGATCTGCAGGTGGAGCTTGCCGCGCCGAGCCGTGCCGAGCTGCGAGCGGACTACAAGTACGCCGAGACCTCCGCGGTGGCGGCCGAGCGCGTCCAGCGCGCTCGGCAGGCGGCCTCGCGCCGGCTGGCCGGTACGCCATGGCGTACCAACGCCGAGATCCCCGGTCCGGCTCTGCGCCGAATGTGGCCGCTGCCGGCCGGCGTGACCCGACCGGCCGATCTTGCCTTCGAATCGGGTCACCTGACCGCTCGGGGGCTCGACCGGGTCCTGCGGGTCGCCTGGACCCTCGCCGACCTCGCAGGCGTGGCGTGCCCCGGGCCGACCCAGCTCGGGATGGCTCTGGACCTGCGCCTACCAGGGCGGTCCCAGTGACCGCCGACAGCGAGCGGTTGGCTCGGGTGGCCCTGGCACGCGCGGTCGGGTCTGACAAGCCGGCGATCAGTATCGAGGTCGCCCGCCGCGGGGCGGCATCGGTCTGGGCCGATCTACGCGTGCGCCATCCCGATGTCGACCCGGAGCGCGACCTTCGCCTGCTGGCCACACTCGGCGGGCGACTGCTCTGCCCGGGTGACCCGGAGTGGCCGTCCGCGCTGGGCGTACTTCGCGATGTGCCCGGGGCCGATGCGCACACCGAACCGGGCGAACCGCTCGCGCTGTGGGTGCACGGCGCCGGGGACCTCAACCAGTTGTGCGAGCGCGCCGTGGCGGTCGTGGGGTCGCGCGCGGCCACGGCCTATGGAACGACGGTCACCTCTGATCTTGCCTCGGGGCTGTCGGACCGGGGCTGGACGGTGGTCTCCGGGGCGGCCTTCGGCATTGACGCGGCTGCCCATCGCGGCGCGCTCGCGGCCGGTGGGCCCACGATCGCGGTCCTTGCCGGCGGCGTCGACATCGCCTATCCGCTTGCCCACGCGGAGCTGCTGGCGCGTATCCGCGACAACGGGCTGGTCCTGAGCGAGGCACCACCGGGCAGCTCGCCCTACCGGGGGCGCTTTCTGACCCGTAACAGGATCATCGCCGCGTTGACCCGGGGCACGGTTCTGGTCGAGGCGGGTCATCGAAGCGGCGCTCTGAACACCGCTCGGCATGCACGGCGCCTGGGGCGGGTGGTCATGGCTGTTCCAGGACCGGTTACCAGCGCGCTGAGCGTGGGTTGTCACCGTCTGTTGCGGACGCACCGTGAACAGACCGTCCTGGTCACCGATGCGGCCGAGGTCTGTGAGGAAATCGGCGCGGTCGGTGAGCTCGCCGGCCACCTGCCCGTACCGCCGGGCATCCGCGATGGCCTTCCCGAGCTCGTGCACCGGCTCCTTGATGTCATGCCGGCGCGGGGGTCGGTGGGTGGGGCGGTGCTCGCCGAACGGGTGGGTGAGCGGCCGGAAACCGTACAGGCACTGATGGGCCCCCTTGTCGTGGCCGGTCTGGTGGAGCATCGAGCTGGCGGGTACAGCCTGACGGCGCTGGGCCGGGCGCCGTCGGCGGCCACTGCGTCGCGCCCACCGGAAAGCTGATCGTTGTTGGAGAGCTGATCCTTGTTGACCTGGCCACCGGGACAGGGCACGGTCGGGCATATGGGTGGTGAGACGGGTGCTCGCGCGGATGCGGTTACCTGGGATGTCGCTGTTGACGCCTACCTGAGGTACCTGGCCACCGAGCGGAACCGGTCGGTCGAGACCGTCCGTGCCTACACGGTCGATCTCCGAAACCTGTGCGCGTACGCCCGTGGGGTGGGGCGCCACGAACTGGTGGAACTCGATCTTGACGTGCTGCGCGGCTGGCTCGCCGCGATGCGCTCCGGCGGCAGCGCCGCCGCGACCGTGGCCCGCCGGGCGTCGGTCGCCCGCGGCTTCAGCGCGTTCGCGGCGAGGCGGGGCTGGCTGCCCGTCGACGTCGCCGATCGGCTCGCCGGCCCGCGGCGATCGGCGACGCTGCCGACCGTGCTGACCGCCGTCCAGGCGTGGGAACTGCTGGCGGTGGATCCGCGGACGGAGGCCGACGACGGACCGGCCGGACCGCGACGGGATGCGCTCCGTGCGCGGGACTGCGCGGTTGTCGAACTGCTGTACGCGACCGCCACCCGCGTCGGTGAGTTGTGTGGTCTGGACCTCGACGACGTCGACGACGAACGGCGGCTCGTGCGGGTGCTGGGCAAGGGCGGGCACGAGCGCGCGGTTCCGTTCGGCCTGCCCGCGCGACGCGCATTGCGGGCCTGGCTGGACGCCGGTCGGCTGGCGCTCGCGGTGCCCGGTAGCGGCGGAGCGCTGTTTCTCGGCGCACGCGGTGGCCGGTTGGACCCGCGCACGGTCCGCCGTATTCTCAGCGCCCGTCTGGCCGCGGTGGGCAGCGCCCGAACCGCGAGCCCCCATGGCCTTCGGCACGCCGCGGCCACCCACCTGCTGGAAGGCGGTGCCGATCTGCGCTCGGTGCAGGAGCTGCTGGGGCACGCAAGTCCCGCGACCACACAGATCTACACCCATGTCACGGCGGAACGGCTCCGGGCCGCCTATGAACAGGGGCACCCCCGGGCCTGAGGGCAATCGGTCCGACGGGACGGGTTCAAGCCAGTGGCAGCAGCCTGGGCTGGCGGTGCGGCAGCAGACTGAGCGGATTGAGGTAGCGGGCTCCGTCGAGCAGGCCCCAGTGCAGGCAGGCGTCAGCGGGACACCCCGGATGCCCCGCGACGAGCCGGCCGATGATCTCGCCGCCGGCCACTGACCGGCCCTCGGGGACAACCGGAATGACGGGTTCGTAGGTCGTTCGCAGTGCCCCGTGATTGATCGTGATCACGCCACGCCCGGCGATCATGCCGGCGAACGAGACGGTTCCCGGACCGGCGGCGCGCACGTCCGCGGCTGGCCTGCCTACCAGGTCGACACCGCGGTGGCCCGGTCCGTAGGGCGTCGCGGGTGGCACGAAGCCGCGACCGATCACCAGCGGGCCGTCCAGCGGCGCCCGCCAGCGTGCTGGCCCGGGTGCCGGCGCCGGTGCCGGGGCGGTTGCCGCCAGGGTCCGGTAGCCGGCAACCGTGTGCGGCCATCGGCTGACCATGAGGGTGACCAGCAGGGCCAGGACGAGGATGACGGCTCGATGCCGGGGCGGTGGGATCATGGCGGCTCCTTGGTTCGCTCCAGGCCTCGGGCCTGTACCGATCTCCGGTCACCAGTGCCACGGTGCCTGCATCGGCGGCCTCGGTCACGCGCGGACAGCGCCCTGTGGACAACCCGCGCAGGAGCGCGGTGCCGGTGGGCGTAGAATCGGGGACACGGCTCGTGCCGTCGAGCTGAATACGCGCGCCCTTTCTCTGCCGACCTTCGTGGTGTGGCGGGGAAGGCTTCCTCGGTCCGCCGTTCCCGCGGTGGTAGGGGCCAGCAGGGCGTCAGGGGCCCCGGTCGCCGGCTGGGGCCTGTAACCGAGGTGCGCCGGTCCGCCCGGCGCCGGAAGGGAGCGACTAGCCATGGCTGTCGTCACCATGAAGCAGTTGCTCGAAAGCGGTGTCCACTTCGGTCACCAGACAAAGCGCTGGAACCCGAAGATGAAGCGCTTTATCTTCACCGAACGTAATGGCATCTACATCATCGACCTGCAGCAGACCCTGTCCTACATCGACCGGGCCTACGACTTCGTGAAGGAGACCGTCGCCCACGGCGGTACGGTCCTGTTCATCGGGACCAAGAAGCAGGCCCAGGAGGCCATTGAGGAGCAGGCGCAGCGGGTCGGTATGCCTTATGTCAAGGAGCGCTGGCTCGGTGGCATGCTCACGAACTTCTCCACGGTCTACAAGCGCCTCCAGCGGCTGAAGGAGCTCGAGGAAATCGAGCTCACCGGCGGTACGGAGGTCCGGACGAAGAAGGAACAGCTCGTCCTTTCTCGCGAGAAGGCCAAGCTGGAGCGCACCCTCGGCGGTATCCGCGACATGGCCCGTGTGCCCAGCGCGGTCTGGATCGTCGACACGAAGAAGGAGCACATCGCGGTCGGCGAGGCGCGGAAACTGGGAATTCCGGTGGTGGCTATTCTGGACACGAACTGTGACCCGGACGAGGTCGACTACCCGATTCCCGGCAACGACGACGCCATCCGCAGCGCGGCCCTGCTCACCCGCGTGGTAGCCGATGCCGTGGCGGCCGGCCTGCGCTCCCGGGCGGGCGGGTCGACATCGACGGACGCCAAGCCCGAGGTGGCCGCCGGCGGAGAGCCGCTGACCGCGTGGGAGGAAGAGCTTCTGCGTGGCCAGGGTGCCGTGGCCGAACCGGCGGTGGTAGCCGAACCGGCGGTGGCGGCCGAACCGGCGGTGGCGGCCGAACCGGCGGTGGTAGCCGAACCGGCGGTGGTAGCCGAACCGATGTCCGAGCACAATGCCAGTCACGAGGGCAACGGCGCAGGTCAGATCGATTCCGACACGGTCACCGCGGTGGGTGCTGCCGCCGTCCGGGTCTGAGAAGATCCAAACCGGTGTCCAACTGATCGTGGCGCTGTCGGCCTCGCGAGCGCGCCAGCTCGTGTGTTCCAGCAGCGCCATGTCCCAGCAGCGTCCCCACAAACACCAGCAGCCGGACGGAACGAGAAGAGCACCATGGCAGAGATCACAGCCGCTGACATTCGCAAGCTCCGGGAACTGACCGGTGCTGGAATGAGCGACGTCAAGAAAGCGCTCGTCGAGAACAACGGTGACTTCGAGAAGGCTCGGTCGTGGCTGCGGGAGAAGGGCTTGGCGCAGGTTGCCAAGCGGGCCGGGCGCAGTGCGTCCAACGGCCTGGTCGACTCCTATCTACACAAGACCGACCCAGCGCTGCCGCCGACCATCGGCGTTCTGCTGGAACTGCGATGTGAGACCGACTTCGTTGCCAAAACCGACCAGTTCAAGCAGCTTGGGCGTGACATCGCGCAACATATCGCTGCGGCTGACCCGCTCTACGTGACCGCGGAGCAGATCCCGAACGAGGTCCTTGAGCAGGAAAAGAAGATCTACGAGGCCGCCGCTCGCGAGGAGGGCAAGCCCGAGCCAGCCCTTCCGAAGATTGTGGAAGGCCGGCTGAACGGTTACGTGAAGTCGGTGGTCCTGCTTGAGCAGCCATGGGTCCGGGACGGTAAGATCACTATTCGGGCGCTGCTCGAACAGGCCGGGTCAGCCCTCGGTGAAAAGATCGAAATTGGTCGTTTCGCCCGATTCAACGTCAAGCAGGCCTGACCGCGCTTCTCGCCGCCCGAAAGTCTCCCGCGCGCGGGAGTGGGGCAGACTAGCTGGCAGTGCACGTCCACCGGCCGATGATCGCGGCTGACGGCGAGGGGGCCGATCGTGACCGAGAACGCCATCAGGGATGCAGATGCTGCAGCCGGTTGTGAGCGCACGGATGTGCGCTGGCACCGCGTGCTGCTGAAGTTGTCCGGTGAGGCGTTCGCCGGGGGCGAGCCTCTCGGCATCGACCCCGACACGGTGGCGACCATCGCGCGCCAGCTCGCGGAAGTGAACCGGACCGGCATCGAGATCGCGGTCGTGGTCGGCGGTGGCAACATGTTCCGCGGCCAGCGGCTTGCCGAGCGTGGCGTCGACCGTGCCAGGGCCGATTACATGGGGATGCTTGCCACCGTGATCAATTGTCTCGCGCTGCAGGATGTCCTGGAGCGTCAGGGGGTGGTGACCCGGGTGCAGACGGCGATCGCCATGGGCCAGGTCGCAGAGCCGTACCTGCCGCTGCGGGCTATCCGGCACCTGGAGAAGGGCCGTGTCGTCATCTTCGGGGCGGGCCTGGGCGCGCCGTTCTTCTCCACGGACACCACCGCCGCGCAACGGGCTCTGGAGATCAAGGCGCAGGCTGTTCTCAAAGCCACCAAGGTCGACGGTGTCTACGACGCCGACCCCACGACGAACCCCCATGCGGTTCGTTTCGACACGCTCGTCTACGGCGAGGTGCTGGCTCGCGGGCTGAAGGTCATGGACGCTACGGCCATCAGCCTGTGCATGGACAATCGGCTGCCGATCGTGGTTTTCGACCTGCTGACGGAGGGGAACATACTGCGGGCCGTCCGCGGTGAGAAGATCGGCACTCTGGTCAGTGTGGACGAGGGCGGGACGGAAGGACGATCGTGATCGACGACGTGCTCCTCGAGGCCGAGGAGAAGATGGACAAGGCGGTCCAGGTCGCGAAGGACGATTTCGCCACCATCCGGACGGGGCGGATCACTCCTTCGGTGTTCTCCAAGGTTCTCGTTGACTACTACGGCGCGCCGACGCCGGTGAGCCAGCTGGCGTCGTTCCACATACCGGAACCGAGAATGGTCATTATCACGCCGTATGACAAGGGCTCGCTGGCTGCGGTCGAAAAGGCCGTCCGAGACTCCGATCTCGGCGTGAACCCGAGCAACGACGGAACGATCATCCGTTGTATCTTTCCCGAGCTCTCCGAGCAGCGTCGACGGGATCTCGCGAAGGTCGCGCGGACCAAGGCGGAGGATGCGAAGATCAGTATCCGTAACGTCCGCCGGCACGCCAAGGAGGCCATCGACCGCATCGTCCGCGACGGCGATGCGGGTGAGGACGAGGGCCGGCGCGCGGAAAAGGACCTGGAAGAGGCAACGCATCGATATGTCGGCCAGGTGGACGAGTTGCTGCGGCACAAGGAGTCGGAGCTGTTGGCCGTCTGACCGACACCGACAGGCACTTTGTCGTCCGTTGCCGTGAGTCGAATACGTTCCAGGGTGATATTGCACACGCTCGTCGGTCCGGGCGGTACGAGCAGTTCATGGTCAGGGCCTTGGGTGAGGATCTCGTGACGGGTGTCGGACATGCGACCCGCGAGCTCGAGGTGCGTCGGGTGCGAGCAGGTCGGGATCTTCCCGCGGCGATCATAGTCGGTATCGCGCTGGCATTGATCATCATTGTGCCCCTGTTCACGGTGCGTCCGCTGTGGATTGCCGTGATCTGTGCGGCTGTCACGGTTGGCGTGTTCGAGATGGTCAGGGCGCTGCGCCTGTGCGGGATAAAGATCGCTCTGCCGCCGCTCGCGGTGGGGACGGCGGCCATGCCAGCGGTGGCCTACCTCACCGGTACCTCCGGTCTGGTGCTGGCCCTGGCCGCGACGGCCGTCGTGACGACCGCCTGGCGGCTGGCCTACTCGGACAAGAACCTGTTGACCGACGTGGCGGCCGGTGTGTTCTGCGCGGCGTACGTGGGTCTCCCGGCCGGTTTCGCGGCCCTGCTGACCAGCCCGCCGGACGGGCCGCGGCGGATGGTCGCGTTCCTGGCGACCGCCGCGGCAAGTGACATCGGCGGGTACACCGCAGGCGTCCTCTCGGGCGGGCGGCACAAGCTCGCCCCGACGGTGTCCCCGGGTAAGTCCTGGGAGGGCTTTGCCGGTTCCGTTGTCGTATGTGTGATCGTCGCCAGTGTTTCGATGGCCTGGCCCCTGCATGCCGCACTCTGGCAGGGGGCGGTGCTCGGCATCGCGATCGCCTGCACGGCGACCGCCGGTGACCTGGGCGAGTCGCTGCTCAAACGGGACATCGGTATCAAGGACATGGGCAACCTGCTGCCGGGACATGGCGGGATCATGGACCGGTTGGACTCGGTGCTGTGTACGGCGCCCGTTGCCTGGCTGCTGATCACCGCCTTCGCGCCACCATCGTGACCTGGCAGACTGGACGGGTCATGACCGATTCCTCCGCCGCCTCGGCGCCGCAACCGCTACCGCAACCGCTACCGCAACCGCTACCGCAACCGCTACCGGTGACGCTGGTCCGCTCCGCCCGGGTGCGCCCACCCCGCCATCTCGCTGACCTCACCGTCGAGCAGCGCCGCGAGCTGGCGGTATCCCTGGGCGAGCCGGCCTTCCGGGCCGACCAGATCTCCCGCCATTATTTCGCCAGGCATCTATGCGCCGACGATGCGGAGGCGATGACGGATCTTCCCGTCGCCTCCCGCCCCGGGCTGGTGGAAGCGCTGCTGCCGGTGCTGCTGACGCCGGTGAACGTCATGACCTGTGATGGTGGAGACACGCGCAAGACGCTGTGGCGGGCCTTTGACGGCGTGTTGATCGAGTCGGTGCTGATGCGCTATCCCGACCGGTCCACGGTCTGCGTGTCCAGTCAGGCCGGGTGCGGGATGGGTTGCCCGTTCTGCGCGACCGGCCAGGGCGGGCTCACCCGCAACCTGTCCACGGCCGAGATCGTGGACCAGGTGGTCGCGGCGGCCCGGACGCTTGTGCGCGGGGAGCTGGCCGGCGGCCCGACCAGGCTGTCGAACGTCGTGTTCATGGGTATGGGCGAGCCGCTGGCCAACTATGCCACTGTGATCGCCGCATTGCGGATGCTCAGTGGCCCGGCACCGGTGGGCCTGGGGCTGTCGGCACGGTCAATCACGGTGAGCACGGTCGGGTTGGTGCCGGCGATGCGCCGGCTTGCCGGGACGGGCCTGCCGGTGACGCTGGCCGTTTCCCTGCACGCACCCGACGACGAGTTGCGTGATCGCCTCGTCCCGGTGAATCGGCGCTGGCCCGTGGCGGAGGTACTCGCCGCGGCCTGGGAATACGCCGAGGTGACCGGACGCCGGGTGAGCATCGAGTATGCGCTGATCGACGACGTCAACGACCAGCCGGAACGCGCCGACGCCCTGGCCGGGCTCCTTGCCGGTCGGCTTGCGCACGTCAACCTGATTCCTCTCAACCCGACCCGGGCGGTGTCCTGGCGGGCCAGCGAACGGGGCCGGGAGCGGGAGTTCGTCCGTCGGCTACGCCGGCGTGGAATCGCGGCGACTGTGCGCGATACGAGGGGACGCGACATCGCCGCAGCGTGCGGGCAGCTGGCGGCTGACGGGTCGGACCGGAGTGACAGTGCCGCCGGGTGACCGCCGCTCGTCCCGTCGATCGGTCGCCCGTCGCGACCGCAACCCGCGCTGGGTTCCGGTAACCGCGGCGGCCGGGGCCATTCTGATCATCATAGGACTGGTCCTCTACTTCGGTGGCGACGATCCCGGCCCGCAGACCAGGGTGGGGCAGTCGGCGGGTACCGCCGGGGGCCCCACCGGTGGACCCGGCGGTGGACCCGGCGCCACTGGGCCACCAACGCCGGCACCGGCGCCGACCGCGGCGAGTGGATGCGTGACCGCCAGGACCATCGCGGCCGGATCGAGCCAGCAGTCGGTCCGGGTCGGGGCGGACACCCGTACATACCAGCTGGCGGTTCCCGCCGTCGACGCCCATGCCCGAGCACTGCCGCTCGTCCTTGCCTTTCACGCCTTCGGAGAGGACCCGGCCGCGCTGGAGCGCTACGCCCATCTGGCGGAGATCGGCACCACGACGGGCTATGTCGTTGTCACCCCGAACGGCGCGAACGGCCGGTGGAACTTCCCGCGCCGGGCCACCATCGGGCCGGACGACGTGGCGTTCGTAGCCGCGATCATCGGTGACCTGGGCACCCGGATGTGCCTGGATACCCGCAGGGTGTTCGCCACCGGGCTAGCGGACGGCGCGGACATGGCCATCACGGCGGCCTGTGCCCTGCCGGGGACCTTCGCCGCGGTCGTGCCGGTGGCCTTTGCCGTCCTGCCCGCCAGCTGTCCGGGTCCCGTGCCGAGCCTGCTGGCGATCAACGGAACCAGCGACCCGGTGACGCCGCTGGAGGGCGGCGGAGCGGATCGTCCCGCACCCTTTGACGGCACCCAGGCACAGCCGATGCAGGCCCGCCTCGACCGTTACGCCGGCTCCGTCGGCTGTGGGCCGGCGAACACGTGGGTGCGGGACACCACCGCTCTTCGGCGGTTGGTGTTCACGGCCTGTCCCCGCGGCCGTGACGTGGGCTTGCTGGCAAGTGTGGGTGGTGGCCACGTGTGGCCCGATCCGGATGCCGACCCGCCCAAGGGTGCGGCGCGTGCGCAGTTCAGCGCCACCGAGGTCGCCCTCGCCTTCTTCCGCGGACATCCGGGGCCCGCGCCCGCCACCCCGGCGCCGAGCGCCGCCGGAGCATCCCCGCGATAGCGGTACGGCCCGCGTCAACGGCCTCAGCCATGGTGTTCGTCAGCCATGGTGTTCGCAGCCAATCGACAGGCGCGTCACGGGCTCCCAGGCGATGAATTCACACCCGCGCGGATGGACCCGTCGGGTGATGCGGTTCGGGCGGTCGTCGACGTCGAGAGGGGCCCGGGTGGCCGGGTCGGTGGCCTGCTCGTGCGCCCATGCGTGCGCGGTGTCCCAGTCGTCGAAGGAAGCGACCACCTCGCCGTCGCGGTCGTACACGTGGAAGCGTCGGGTGCGGGTGGCCGTGTGCCGCACGGGTGGGATGCGGCCTCGGCGATGGTCCAGGTGAAGATCCAGGTGCTGGTCCAGGCGATGGTGGCGGACGGGATACGTGCGGTCGGCGGGTGGCACTCGCGGCCTCCTGGGGTCAGGGCCTTCGCTGTGGATGAACCTCAGCGTCGATGAACCTCAGCCAACCGGGTTAGCTGTTTTCCGGGAATGCGCGACGACGGTGCGTACCAGTGCGATGACACTTTGCATGTGCAAAGGCGGGCGCCCTGTGCACGCGGTGAAATTGTGCTAAACAACACTTTATTGATGACCACCGTCCCGTTTCGGGCGTAGGAGTCCTGCCCAGGCAGAGTCGGGTGTCGGCTGGCGAACAGGTGTGGGCGTGCCCTCCGGGCGCCTGCGACAATGGTCGACGTGGTCGAGACATCGCTGCCGCGCGAGGTAGTCCTGCTTGGTTCGACTGGTTCGATAGGAACCCAGGCCATTGATGTGGTGAAACGCAATCCCGACCGGTTCCGCGTGGTCGCGCTGACCGGCGGCGGGGCAAGGGTCGACCTGCTGGCCGCCCAGGCCCTTGACCTGGGTGTCGAGGCCGTTGGGGTAGCCCGTGCCTGCGCCGCGCAGGATCTACAGCTCGCCTTCTACGCGGAGGCGTCCCGGCGGGGCTTTCGCAAGGGCGAGTACGCCATCCCGAAGATCTTGACCGGACCGGACGGGGCTACGGAGATCGCCGCGTGGCCGTGCGATGTCGTCCTCAACGGCATCACCGGTTCGGTGGGCCTCGCACCCACGCTGGCCGCGTTGCGGGCCGGTCGCACGGTGGCACTTGCCAACAAGGAGTCGCTGGTCGCCGGTGGTCCGCTCGTCCTTGACGCGTTGGACGGCGATCCTTCCCGGCTCGTTCCGGTGGACTCCGAGCATTCGGCGCTGGCCCAGTGCCTGCGCGGCGGCCGGGCCGCGGAGGTTCGCAAGCTCGTCCTCACCGCCAGCGGCGGGCCGTTTCGGGGCCGCTCCCGCGCCGAGCTGGGCCAGGTGAGCACGCAGCAGGCGTTGGCGCACCCCACCTGGGACATGGGGCCGCTCGTCACGATCAACTCGGCAACCCTGATGAACAAGGGCCTCGAGCTGATCGAGGCGCATCTGTTCTTCGGAGTGCCCTATGACGACATCGACGTCGTCGTCCATCCGCAGTCGTTGGTGCACTCGATGGTCGAGTTCGTCGACGGGTCGACGTTGGCGCAGGTCTCCCCGCCCGACATGCGCCTGCCCATCGCCTTGGCCCTGGGGTGGCCCGATCGGGTAGCCGATGCACAGGCCCCGATGGACTGGCGGCGGGCCCAGTCGTTGACCTTCGAGCCCCTGGACACGGTCGCGTTTCCGGCGGTGGATCTCGCCCGGGAGACCGGGCGCCGCGGTGGGACCGCGCCCGCCGTCTTCAACGCCGCCAACGAGGAGGCCGTGGCGGCCTTCCTCGGGCATCGCCTGCCGTTCGTGCGCATCGTCGATGTTGTGGCCGAGGTGGTCATGTCGCACACGGTGACGCAACGTCCGAGCCTGGACGAGGTGTTGAGCACTGAGCAGGAGGCGCGCGAACAGGTGCGTGCTCTCATCGACCAAGGATTCGATCGGACAGTGATTCCTTCGTGACGCTGAGGTACAATGCGACATTCTCCAGCGCTGTGATCGGGGTGTGACCGCACCATGACCAACGCGATTGGCATCGTCGCGTTCGCCTTGGCTCTGATCGTCTCCATCGTCCTGCACGAGGCCGGTCACTTTATGACGGCACGTCACTACGGTATGAAGGCCTCGAAATTCTTCGTCGGATTCGGCCCGACGCTGTGGTCGCGCACCCGGGGCGAAACCGAGTACGGGATCAAGGCGATTCCGGCCGGGGGATTCGTCAAGATCGAGGGGATGACCCCGCTCGAGGAGATCGATCCGGCTGACGCCGACCGGGCGTTCCATGCCCGGCCGGCCCACCAGCGGGCGGTCGTGCTCGCGGCCGGGTCGTTCATGCACTTCGTCATCGCCATTGTCCTGATCTACAGCGTGCTGCTGCTTCTCGGGACGTCGCATCCCAGCGCGAACAAGGTCGGCCGGACGGTCTGCGTGCCGGTGGCCGGGCAGTGTGCCCCGCAGGCGGCGGTGGGTCCGGCTGAGCTCGCGGGTGTGCGCGTGGGCGATCGGGTCGTGAGTTTCGACGGCACGACGATTGGTGACTGGAGCCAGTTCACCCGTCTCATTCGTGATCATGGCCCGGGACCTGCGACGCTCGTGGTCAACCGGGACGGACGGGACGTGACGCTACGACCTGATCTGGTCTCGGTCCGTCGGGACCGTCAGACCGGGTTGGCTGGCGACGATCAGGTCGGGGCGATCGGCATCGCACAGGGCTACGACGTTGTGCGGTACAACCCGATCTCGGCTGTCCCGAGGACCGTGCGCATCCTTGGCAGCGGAGTCACCGGGATGTACGACACCCTGGTCCACCGACTCGGTGACCTCACCAACCTCTTCGGCAAGGACCGGAACGCCAACGGTCTGGTCGGTGTGGTCGGCGCGGCACGGGCCGGTGGTGAGCTGCTGTCGGCGCAGGACGTGTCCATCGGCCAGCGCATCGGTGACTTCCTCGTGCTGGTGGCGGGGGTCAACCTGGCGGTCGGCCTGTTCAACCTGCTGCCGCTGTTCCCACTCGATGGCGGGCACCTGGCGGTTCTCGGCTTCGAGCAGGCCCGGCACGGGGCACGTCGGTTGACCGGCTATCGGGGACCGGTCAAACGGGTCGACCTCGTGAAACTCCTGCCCGCGGCATACGCGATGGTCGCGTTCTTCGTCATCCTGAGTCTGATCATTCTATCCGCCGACATCGTCAATCCGATCAGTTTCAACTAGCCTCCCGCTCTTGTGCGGCGGAGGAGGAGCTAGATGGTGGTCTGCTGTCAGCGAGACCGCATCGCCGCTGGCTCGGCGGGCTTAGAGCGCTTTGCGGGCCAGTCTTTTGCCCAGCTTCCGACCAGCTTCCGATCAGCTTCCGACCATTGACACGCCAGTGAGGACATCGTGACAGTAACTCTCGGCATGCCCGAGGCGCCGGCACTCCCGCTCGCCACCCGGCGTCATAGCAGGCAGATCCAGGTCGGCACGGTGCCGGTCGGCGGGGACGCGCCGGTCTCCGTCCAGTCCATGACCACGACACTCACCTCGGATGTCAACGCCACCCTGCAGCAGATCGCGGAGCTCACCGCTGCCGGCTGCCAGATCGTGCGGGTGGCCGTCCCCAGCCAGGACGATGCGGACGCGCTGGCCGCCATCGCGAAGAAGTCGCCGATCCCGGTGATTGCAGACATCCACTTCCAGCCGAAGTACGTCTTCGCCGCGATCGACGCGGGCTGTGCCGCGGTCCGGGTCAACCCCGGGAACATCAAGGCGTTCGACGACAAGGTCGGGGAGATCGCTCGCGCTGCCGGCGCCGCGGCCACGCCCATCCGGATCGGGGTGAACGCGGGGTCGTTGGACAAGCGCCTGCTGGCCAAGTACGGCCGGGCGACCCCGGAGGCGTTGGTGGAGTCGGCGCTGTGGGAGTGCTCCCTGTTCGAGGAGCACGGCTTCACCGACATCAAGATCTCCGTGAAGCACCACGACCCGGTCGTGATGATCCAGGCCTACCGGTTGCTCGCGCAACGTTGTGACTACCCGCTGCATCTGGGAGTCACCGAGGCGGGCCCGGCCTTCCAGGGCACCATCAAGTCGGCCGTGGCCTTCGGCGCGTTGTTGGCGCAGGGCATCGGTGACACCTTGCGGGTGTCGCTGTCGGCGCCCCCCGTCGAAGAGGTCAAGGTCGGTATCGGCATTCTCGCGTCCCTGGGGATGCGTCAGCGTACCCTGGAGATCGTTTCGTGTCCGTCCTGTGGTCGGGCCCAGGTCGACGTCTACAAGCTGGCGGAAGAAGTCACCGCCGGCCTGGAGGGAATGACGGTGCCACTTCGGGTCGCCGTCATGGGCTGCGTGGTGAACGGGCCGGGCGAGGCGCGCGAGGCCGATCTCGGGGTGGCCTCCGGCAACGGCAAGGGTCAGATCTTCGTCCGGGGTGAGGTTGTCAAGACCGTGGCCGAGGCGCAGATCGTCGAGACGCTGATCGAGGAGGCCATGCGGCTGGCCGAGCAGATGGAGGTCGACGGGGCGACACCCGGCGAGCCTTCGGTGTCGGTCGGGTAACTTTCGGCGTTTGTGACCATGGGCCTTCCGCTTCGCTCCGCCCCCACCCGCCTGCTTGACGACCACGATCTGCCTGCGGTTCGGGAGCTGCTCGCGCGTAACCCGATCGCAGACGTGTTCGTCGCGTCCCGGGTGGAGACATGCGGACTCGCCCCATGGCGGTTGGGCGCGCAGATGTGGGGCCATCTGGTGGACGGCCGCCTTGCCGCCGTGTGCTACTCGGGCGCGAACCTCTGGCCTGTCGCGGCGGGTCCGGCTTCGGCGAAGGCGTTCGCCGAGCGGGCCCGCCGCCAGGGCCGTCGATGTTCCTCGATCGTCGGCGTGGCAGATGCGGTGCAGGTCATGTGGCGGCATCTGGAACCGGTATGGGGACCCGCCCGTGAGGTCAGGGCGGACCAACCACTGTTGGCGATCTCCGAGCCTCCCGCGGTGGCTCCCGACCCCGCCGTGCGTCACGTCCGTCCCGACGAGTTGGATCTCCTGCTGCCGGCGTGCGTGGCGATGTTCACCGAGGAGATCGGGGTGTCTCCGGTGCTCGCCGATGGTGGGGCGCTCTATCGGGCCCGGATTGCCGAGTTCGTCAGCCGGCGTCGTTCCTTTGCCCGGATCGAAGACGGGCGGGTCGTGTTCAAGGCCGAGATCGGCGCGGTGGCTGGAGACGTCTGTCAGATCCAGGGGGTCTGGGTGGCCCCGGAGCTACGGGGCAGGGGCCTGGGGGCGGCCGGCACCGCGAGCGTGGTGGCGATCGCGCAGGCGACTCTCGCACCCGTGGTCAGTCTCTATGTCAACGAGTTCAACCATCCCGCGCGCCAGGCCTATGACCGGATCGGCTTCTACCGGGTCGGTACCTTCGCGTCGATCCTGTTCTGATCCGTCCGTACCCGGGTGGGGATGGCGCCCGGGGCCTTCCTCTGCCATGCTCAGTTTTCCGACCACTTCGATCGGTTTGCATGGCGCCGTGGGGCGTCGTTGCGGTGAGACACCACAGCTGGGGGGAAGGCACATGTCATCGAGGAGGCTGTGGCGTCGGATCACGCCACTGCTCGCGGCCGGCGCGTTGGCGTTGGCGGCAACGGCCTGCTCGAGCGGTGGAGACGGCAACACCGTGTCGGCCGGGAGTTCGGCGACCAGCTCGACTGCCGGTCCGACGGGGACACTGCGGCTCGGTTACTTTCCGAACCTCACCCACGCACCAGCTATCTACGGTCTTGACCAGGGGATCTTCGCGGCCACGCTCGGCCCGGGCGTGAAGATTGCGACCTCGACGTTCAACTCGGGCACCCAGGAGGCCGAGGCGATCCTGTCCGGCGCCCTCGACGCCGGCTACATCGGGCCCAACCCCGCGGTCAACGCCTTTGTCAAATCCAAGGGTGCAGCGCTGCGCATCATCTCGGGCGTGACATCCGGTGGGGCCGGCCTCGTGGTGAAGAGCGACATCACCTCGGTCGACCAGCTGCGCGGCAAGACGATCGCGACTCCCGGTCTCGCCAACACCCAGGATGTCGCGCTGCGGTATT
>NZ_CAUVXL010000223.1:0-5574 GCF_963555915.1 Protofrankia sp. Cas4 | reverse complement strand
CACGTCGGCTGATCATGCCCAGATGCTCGGCCTGATCACCAAGGCCAACCTCGACGGGATCTTCGATCTGGCGACCCTGAACGCGGTGCTGACCGCACAGGGCAAACCGGCTGTCGCAGCGAAGTAGCCGTGGATCGACCAGACAGCGACCCGGGGATCTCGGCCTCCGGCGGCGCGAAAAACCATGATCGCGTCGCCTTTGGCCCGTCAGCAGAGGAGAGGATTTCGTGACCGCCGTCATCGACACGAGCGCGGTACGGATCGCCGGTGTGAGCCGGACCTTCGGGTCCGGCCCGCACCGGGTCCAGGCGCTGGACAACGTTTCCCTTGATGTGCGCCCGGGGGAGTTCGTCTGCCTGCTGGGCGCGTCCGGCTGTGGGAAGTCGACGCTGCTGGGCATTCTTGCCGGCATCGACCGACCAACTTCTGGCATGGTCGACGTCGGTGGGCGCAGGGTCGGCCTGATGTTCCAGGATTCGGCCCTGTTGCCGTGGCTCACCGCCGGGGGCAACATCGCGTTGCCGATGAAGATCAGGGGTGTCCCCGGCGCGGATCGCCGGGTCCGGGTCGAGGAGCTCCTCACGATGGTTCGCCTGGCCGGTCTTGCCGACAAGCGGCCGCACGAACTTTCCGGTGGCATGCGCCAGCGGGTCAGCCTGGCCAGAGCGTTCGCGCAGGAGGCCGACATCCTGTGTATGGACGAGCCCTTCGGCGCGCTCGATGCGATGACGCGGGACCTGCTGCATGACGAGCTGGAGCGGATCTGGCGCGAAACCGGGGTCACCGTCCTGTTCGTCACCCACGACGTGCGTGAGGCGGTGCGGCTGGGGGATCGCATCGTGTTGCTGTCGAGCCGGCCGGGGCGGGTGGCTGAGATCTTCGACGTCGGGATCGACCGCCCGCGCCGCATCGACGAACCGGATGTGGCCGCGCTCGCCGCGACGATCACCGCTCGGTTGCGTGCGGAGGTGAGTCGTCATGGCCACTGATACGACCATCGGACCCGATACGCTGCGCGGGCCGGCGACGACCACATCGACCGACGCGGCTCTTGCCGGGCTCGACGCCCTGGAGACCGCGGCGGCGCCCGGGCGCCCGCTCGCACTGCGGATGTGGTCGGCGACCTGGCCGAAGCTGGGCGCTGTTGCGATCTTTCTGCTGGCGTGGCAGATCGTGGTGTGGATCGGCTGGAAGCCGTCCTATGTCCTACCCGGCCCGGACGAGGCGTTGCCCGAGCTTGGCCACCGGGTGGTGAGTGGGGACTTCTGGTCCGCCTTCGCCCGTACCATGCAGCGTGCTTTCGTCGGGTATGCTCTGGCGGTCGTGATCGGCACCGTCGTCGGTCTGGCCGTGTCCCGGTTCGCCCTGCTGCGGACCGCGGTCGGCTCGTTCATCACAGCGTTGCAGACGATGCCCTCCATCGTCTGGTTTCCACTGGCGATCCTGCTGTTCAGGCTCACCGAAGGGGCGATTCTGTTCGTCGTCGTACTCGGTGCGGCGCCGTCGGTCGCCAACGGTGTCATCAGCGGTATCGACTATGTCCCGCCGCTGCTGACCAGGCTCGGGCGGTCCATGGGCGCGCGAGGCCTGAAACTGTACCGATTCGTGGTGGCACCGGCGGCTCTGCCGTCGGTGGTGGCCGGGCTCAAACAGGGCTGGGCGTTCGCCTGGCGGAGCCTGATGGCGGGTGAACTGCTGGTTATCGTGCCCGGTCACCCGTCCATCGGCTCGGATCTGGAGAACAGCCGCCAGTTCCTGGATGCGACCGGTGTGATCGCGTCCATGTTGACGATTTTCGCGATCGGGGTCCTGGTGGATGCCGCGTTCAACACCGTGGACCGCCGGATGCGCGCCCGCCGCGGGCTCCTGCCTGAACAGTCGAGCTGAGGTCGACCGGCGCTACCCGTGTGGGGCGCGCTACGACCATGACCGGCAAGATGGAGATATGCAGATCTCCGCACGAGCCGACTATGCCCTGCGCGCATTGCTGACGCTGGCAGCCTCCGACGGTGAGCTCGTGAAGGGTGAGAGCCTGGCGACCGCGCAGGACCTGCCGCTGCGGTTTCTGGAGAACATCCTCACCGATCTTCGCCGGAGTGGCCTGGTGGTGAGCAGGCGTGGCGCCGAAGGTGGTTACCGGCTCTGTCGACCGGCGGGCGAGATCACCATTGCGATGGTGATCCGTGCCACCGACGGTCCGTTGGCCAGCGTCCGGGGCCGCAGACCGGAGGATGCGGCCTACGAGGGCGCCGCCAAGTACCTTCAGGATGTGTGGATCGCGGTGCGGGTCAGCCTGCGCCGGGTCCTTGAGGAGGTCACGCTCGCGGATGTCGCCAGCGGGCACCTGCCGCCCATCGTCTGTGAGCTCGGTCGGGACCGGGACGCGTGGGTCGCTCGGTGATCGGTGGGGAGCCTCCTGTCGTTGAGGCGGTGGTCTTCGACTGGGGCGGTACCCTGACCCCCTTCCACGACGTGGACCTGTTGGACCTCTGGCGAATGGTTGCGCTCGACCTCGCCCCGGGGGACGCGCGGGAGCTGACCCGGGCGCTGGAGGGCTCCGAACAGCGGTGGTGGGCCACGACCGGCGCATCGGGCCGCAGCGGGACGGTCACCGAACTGCTCGCGGTGGCGTCGGCGGCGGTCGGGCTCGACGTGGCCGGTGCCGTGCACCGGGTAGCGGCCCGGCATGACCTGTGTGCCTGGACTCCCCACACGGTGTGCGACCCGGACGCGCTGCTGGCGCTGCACCTGGTGCGGACCCGGGGGTTGCGGATCGGGTTGCTGACCAACACGCACTGGCCTCGCTCATGGCACTCGCGATGGCTTGCCCGAGACGGCATCCTGGACCTGTTCGACGCCCGGGTGTACACCAACGACCTGCCGTTTTCCAAGCCGCATCCGGGCGCGTTCCACGCCGCGCTCGCCTCGCTCGGCGTGCGTGACCCGGGTGCGGCGGTATTTGTCGGCGACCGTCCGGCGAGCGACATAGCCGGGGCCCGTGGCGTCGGCATGCGCACCGTGCTGCTCTCCGACGGCGCCGGTCCCCGATCTGGGGTGCCGGGGGAATCCGGTGACGGCCGGGCCGACGCGGTGATCGGGCGGCTCGGGCGGCTGCTGGGCGTCCTGGACGGTTGGGCGGCCGGTCGCCGACGGCCGTTCTCACGCGCCGGGTAGCGCCCGGATGGCCTGGTCAGGGGGCTGGCCTGCCGCGATCCGGGCCTGCTGGCCGCGCACCGCCATCCCGGCCAAAGCGTCGGTCACCAGCGCGCGTCCCTCGCCCGTCAGGTCGCCGATCGCGTCGTAGGCGGCGGCCGAACAACGGTCCTCGATGTCGGCCAGCAGCAGGAGCACGCCGGCCAGGTCGGTGGATACCGGCGGCAGCCGGTACGCGGCCTGGGCCGCTGGCGCGCTGCCGCCCCGGTCGAGGATTTCGGCCACCAGTCGGTCACGCAGCTCCCGATGGGCGGTGAACGCATTCTGGGCCAGGACCCGGGTCGACTCCGCCACCGGCCGCAGTGCGGCCAGCTCACCGCCGGCCGCGGCGGTGACATAGACGGCGGCGTGTTCCATGGCGAGCAGGTTTGACAGCGTCTGGACGGCGGCGGAGTCGGGCGGTAGGTGCTCCTGTGCCGGCACCGGTCAGCCGACCAGCGGGGCGAGCAGGTCCGCATGTGCGGTCTCAGCCGCATGAATGCTGGCCAGCAGCGGCGCCAGGCTCGCCGAGGCGGCCAGGCACTGGGTCCGCAGTGCTGTCGCGGCCGCGCGCTCCAGCGTCAGTAACCCCGCCACACTAGCCTGCGCGGCCCCGGTGGCGGCTGTGGCCGTCGTTGCAGGTGTGGTGGCAGGTGTGGTGGCAGGTGTGGCCGCGGTCGCGGGTGTGGCCGGCACCAGGCGACTGACATGCTCGGCATGGTGGGCACGCACCGCGCGCAACGTCGCCGCAATCGAGGGATACGCGGCGATCGCGCGGTCGTACGCGACGAGCAGCGCGTGTTCAGACCTGAGCGCGGCTCCGCGCAGAAGGTCGTCGGCGGTGGCCGCCGCCGGGGTGGCAGTGTGTTCCCGGGCCGCTCGTGTCCAGCTGCATCCGACGAGGGCGCTGGCCGCAGCCAGTGGCAGTGCGCCGAGCACGACCCGTCTGGAGGACCCCTGAGCGGGAATCATCGAGCTCACGGCCCAGCAGCTTGGCACAGGTTGGCGGGCAGCGTGCTGCCTGCACGCTGGCCGTGCCCGCGGGCGGACCCGGATGAGCCTCGGGCGGCGACCGACGTAGGCTGAGGATCTCGAGAGGACGTCACGCCGGTGCGTGGCGATGAACGCCAGTGTGTGGCGACGGAGAGGAGCGGGTCGACGTGGGCGACGCCGTGGCCGCAACCCATGCCGGCGGCGGGCGAGGCCGCGCCCACCTGGTCCGCCTGCTCACCCCGGAGCTGGCGGCTCATGGGTTCGACCTGGAGGACGTCGCGGTCACCCGGGCGGGTTCCCGCAGCGTCGTGCGGGTGGTGGTGGACCGTGACGACGGTATCGATCTGGACGCGGTCGCCGAGGCCAGCCGGGCCGTCTCCGCTGTTCTCGATGCGGTCGACGGCGACGGCGCACCTGTGTCGGGCCCGTACGTGCTTGAGGTCAGCTCGCCGGGGGTGGACCGCCCGCTGGTCGCGGCACGGCACTGGCGGCGCGCCCGGGGACGGCTGGTTTCGGTGCACACCCGTGACGGTAGGCAGCTGATCGGCCGGGTCCGCGCCAGCGGGCCCGACTCGGCGGAGCTCGCGGTGGATGATCAGAGTGGGTCGGCAGGTGCGGTGCGGCGGATATCCTTCGCGGATGTCGCCCGGGCCGTTGTGCAGGTGGAGTTCCGTGCGACCGGGGACGATTCTGCGACCGGTGAGGATTCTGGGACCGGTGACGATTCTGGGACCGGGGCGGACGTGCAGGGGGAGGCGGAGCGATGAAGCTCGACGTGGCGGCGCTGCGTGGGATCGAACGCGAGAAGGACATCTCCTTTGACACCCTGGTGGAGGCGATCGAGACCGCGTTGCTGACGGCCTACCGGCACACCGGCGGCGCGGCACAGGACGCCCGGGTGGTCGTCGACCGGACGTCAGGGAATGTCGCGGTCTATGCCCGTGAGACGTCCCTGGACGGGCTGACCCGCGAGTGGGAGGACACGCCCGAGGACTTCGGCCGGATCGCGACGATGACCGCCAAGCAGGTGATCATGCAGCGGCTACGCGAGGCGCAGCAGGAAGTCACCTACGGACAATATGCAGACCGTGAGCATGATGTCGTCTCCGGCGTCGTCCAGCATCACGAGCAGCGAGCCGGTTCCAAGGTCGTGCTGGTGGATCTCGGCACGATTGAGGGTGTGCTCGCGCCGGCTGAGCAGGTCCCCGGCGAGCGTTTCGAACACGGGGACCGCGTCAAGTGCTATGTCGTGAGTGTCGTGCGCGGTGCGCACGGTCCCGCGGTGACGTTGTCTCGGACCCACCCGGAGCTGGTCAAGGGGTTGTTCCGCCTGGAGGTCCCGGAGGTCGCGGACGGCACGGTGGAGATCGTCGCGATCGCCCGGGAGGC
>NZ_CAUVXL010000222.1:0-7286 GCF_963555915.1 Protofrankia sp. Cas4 | reverse complement strand
CAAGATCGCAGTTCGGTCGACCGTCCCCGGAGTGAACCCGAAGGGCGCGTGTATCGGTCCGATGGGCAGCCGGGTCCGTGCCGTCATGGCTGAGCTGCGTGGCGAGAAGATCGATATCGTCGACTGGTCCGCCGAACCGGCCGCGTTCGTGGGTAACGCGCTGTCGCCGGCACGGGTCGCACGGGTCGAGGTCACCGATGAGGCCGGCCGCTCGGCCCGGGTGGTCGTACCGGATTACCAGCTGTCGCTCGCCATTGGCCGGGAAGGGCAGAATGCCCGGCTGGCCGCCCGTCTCACCGGCTGGCGCATCGACATCCATTCGGATACGGAAAGAAGCGCTACGGAAGGCAGCGGTGACCCGGTGTCGAGGGAACGTCCCGAATCGTCTCCCAGGCGGGTCGCGGCCCCGGCCGCGGCCCGTAGATCCCCGGCTGCCGGCAACCGCTCCGCGGGCGCAACGGGATAGACTGACGATGGCGTGCCGTGCGGAGCCGGTCCGCACCTGCGTAGGGTGTCGTACCCGGGCGGTGCGGACCGACTTGGTGCGTATGGTGGCAGTTGGTGGCGAGCTCACACCCGATGTTCGCCGTCGTATGCCAGGGCGGGGAGCACACCTGCATCCCGATCTGGCCTGCCTTGATCTCGCGGAGCGTCGCAAGGCGTTCCCGCGGGCGCTGCGCGTTCCAGGGCCACTCGGGCTTGGACGCGTCAGGGCACACCTTGTTGAGCGGTAGATGATGTTGAACGGCACGTGATTGCGCACCGGCGTGGAGTTCACGGAAGATCGGACGACATCACCAGATGTCGACACGGAAGCAGGTCGAGACAGCGATGACCGCGCGATGAGCACGCAGCCATGATCACGACCAGCAGGTAACGAGGGTCACGCGGGCGGACCGCGGGCCGAAAGAAGGAGCACCGTGGTAGGAAAGGCCCGCGTACACGAGCTCGCCAAGGAGCTCGGAGTCGACAGCAAGACCGTGCTCGCCAAACTGAAGGATCTCGGCGAGTTCGTGAAGTCGGCTTCGTCCACAGTCGAGGCACCCGTCGTTCGAAAGCTCAAGGAATCGTTCCCGGCCGAAGGCGCGGCAACGCAGCGGTCGTCCGCCCGCGGTGGTACACCCCAGGGCAATGTCAGCTCCCAGGGCAACCCGCAGGGCAACGGCAGCTCCCAGGGCAACGGAGTCAGGCCCGGTACCGGAGCCCGTCCGGGACCGGTACCACCCCGTCCCGGTCCGCGGCTTCCCGGCCGCCCGGGTGCCCCCGGTGCCCCGGCCCGCCCGCAGGCCCCCGGTGTCGGGGTAAGCGCGCCCGGCCCGGCCCAGCCAGGCCCCGCCGCACCGCAGGTGCCGGACAGCCCAGCCCCCAACAGGCCGGCGGCGGACCTCCCCGCGGCCGCATCGGCTCCGGAGGTCACTCCGAGCGCCGCTCCCGCACCCTCCGTGACTCCGCCGCCGTCGCGCCCTCGCCCGGCCGCGCCCAGCGTCCAGGCGCGACCTGGGCCTGCGGCCAGCGCGCCCGCGCCCAGCGTGCCGACGCCCGCGTCTAGTGCGCCGACGTCCGCGCCCAGCATGCCGGCAGCAGACACGCCGTCGCCGAGCCCGTCGGTGGAGATCCCGCCGGTGAAGGGTCCGTCCGGTCGTCCGGCCCCCGGGCCGCGCCCCGGGCCGCGCCCGGCCGGTCCTGGTAACAACCCGTACACGACGCCCAGCTCGCAGCCACGGCAGGCGCCGTCCGGCCCCGCGGCCGCCAGCGGTCCACCCGCCGGTCCGCCGCCGCGCCAGGCCGGTTCACGTCCAGGTGGTCCTCGTCCCGCCGGAGCCGGGGGCCCTCGTCCCGCCGGCGCCGGGGGTCCTCGTCCCGCCGGGACGGGCGGTCCACGCCCCGGTGGCAGCGGCGGTGGCCGGCCGTCGCCGGGCCAGATGCCGCCCCGACCAGGTGGTACCGGTGGCCGGCCGTCGCCGGGCCAGATGCCGCCCCGACCAGGTGGTACCGGTGGGCCTCGACCCAATCCGAGCATGTTCCCCTCGCGTCCCGCAGGTCCCGGTGGTCCCCGCCCAGGTGGTGGCGGTGCCGGTGCCGGTGGCGGGCGACCGGCTCCCGGTGGCGGTGCCGGCCGTCCGGGCGGCGGTAGTGGTGGTGGCGGCGGTGGCCGTCCCGGTGGCGGTGGGTTCGCCGGCCGCGGTGCACCCGGTCGTCCGGGCGGCGGTGCCGGCGCGGGTACGGGCGCGCCGGGTCGTCCCGGTGGCGGTGGCGCTCCCGGTGCCGGCGGTCCCGGCGGTCGCCCGACATCGGGCGGCAGGGGCCGCGGCGGCACGACCGCCGGCGCCTTCGGTCCCGGCGGTCGAGGCCGCCCGGGGCGCCAGCGCAAGTCCAAGCGCGCGAAGCGGCAGGAGTGGGAGAGCGGGCTGGAAGCCCCCCGCATGGGGGCGATGGTTCCGCGTGGGAACGGGCAGGCCATTCGACTGCCTCGGGGCGCATCCCTCGCCGATTTCGCCGACAAGATCGACGCTAACCAGGGCGCGCTCGTCCAGGTCGTGTTCACCCAGCTCGGCGAAATGGTGACCGCGACGCAGTCGTGCACGGACGAGACCCTGCAGTTGCTCGGGGTCACTCTCGGGTATGAGGTGCAGATCGTCAGTCCCGAGGACGAGGACAAGGAGCTGTTGGAAAGCTTCGACCTCTCCTTCGGTGGCGCATACGGCGATCAGGTCGAACTGTCCGCGCGTCCGCCGGTTGTCACCGTCATGGGCCATGTTGACCATGGCAAGACGAAGTTGCTCGACGCGATCCGGTCGACGGATGTGGTCGCCGGTGAAGCCGGCGGCATCACCCAGCACATCGGGGCCTACCAGGTCCGGGCGAATGTCGACGGGGATGAGCGAAAGATCACCTTTATCGACACCCCGGGTCACGAGGCGTTCACCGCCATGCGTGCCCGCGGTGCGCAGGTGACCGACATCGTCGTGCTGGTCGTCGCCGCGGATGACGGCGTCAAGCCGCAGACGATCGAGGCGCTCAATCATGCCCAGGCGGCCAACGTCCCGATCGTCGTCGCCGTCAACAAGATTGACAAGGAAGGCGCCGACCCCCTGAAGGTGCGTGGTCAGCTCACCGAATACGGTCTGGTCGCCGAGGAATACGGCGGCGACGCCATGTTCGTCGACGTGTCCGCCCGTAACCGCACCAACATCGACGGTCTGCTGGAGGCGGTCATCCTCACCGCCGACGCCGCACTGGATCTGCGTGCCCCGACCGGCACGCACGCCCAGGGTGTCGCGATCGAAGGCCGACTGGACCGGGGCCGCGGCCCGGTTGCCACCGTGCTCGTCCAGCGGGGAACCCTGCGGGTCGGTGACTCGGTGGTCGCCGGCGACGCCTTCGGGCGTGTGCGGGCGATGCTCGACGAACACGGTGACCCGGTGCACGAGGCCGGCCCGGCCCGGCCGGTGCAGGTTCTCGGGTTCACCAGCGTCCCCGACGCCGGTGACAACTTCCTGGTCGTGCCCGAAGACCGGGTTGCCCGCCAGATCGCCGAGCGTCGCCAGGCGCGTGAGCGCAACGCCGAACTTGCGATGAGCCGCGGTCGCCCGACTCTGGAGACGATCCTGGAGCGGATGAAGGAGGGCGAGAAGACCCAGCTCAACCTCATCCTCAAGGGTGACGTGTCCGGTTCGGTCGAGACGGTGGAGGACTCGCTGCTCAAGATCGACGTCGGCGACGAGGTCTCCTTGCGGATCATCGGTCGTGGTGTCGGTGCGATCACCGAGAATGACGTCAACCTGGCGAGCGCATCCGATGCGGTGATCCTCGGGTTCAACGTCCGTGCGGAGGGCAAGGCGCGCGAGCTGGCCGAACGCGAGCGCGTCGACGTCCGCTACTACTCGGTCATCTACCAGGCGATCGAGGACATCGAGAATGCTCTCAAGGGCATGCTCAAGCCGGTCTACGAGGAAGTCCAGCTCGGCACGGCCGAGGTCCGCGAGGTGTTCCGGGTTCCCCGGATCGGAAACGTCGCCGGTTCCCTGGTGCGTTCCGGGCTCATCCGCCGCAACACCAAGGCCCGGCTCATCCGGGACGGCGTGGTCGTGGCGGACAACCTCACGGTCGAGTCGCTCAAACGGTTCAAGGACGACGCGACCGAGGTCCGCGAGGGTTATGAGTGCGGTATCGGGCTCGGCTCGTTCAACGACATCAAGGTTGATGACGTGATCGAGACCTTCGAACAGCGGGAGGTTCCTCGCTCCTGAGGACGCGGACCATGTGGACTGGGACGGGAGTTTTCGACCTTCTCCTTGGCGACGTTCGGTCGCTCAAGGAGAAGCGGTCGGTGGTTCGGCCGGTGGTGGCGGAGCTCCGCCGCAGGTATGCGGTAAGCGCGGCGGAGACCGGCCATCTCGATCTGCACCGGCGGACGCAGCTGGGCGTCGCCGTGGTCGCGGCGGATCGGGCCCATTGCGTCGAGGTCGTCCAGGCGTGTGAAGGTCTTCTTTCGCAACGCCCGGAGCTGGAACTGCTCTCGGCGCGAATGCGCTATCTCTCCGATGAGGACCTGGAGTCCGACGAGGGTATGGACGGACCGCGATCGGTGGCGCGGTCGTGATGACGGGAGGAAGCCATGGCTGACCCTGCTCGGGCGCGCCGGCTCGCGGTGCGTATCCGCGAGGTGGTCGCCGCTGCGTTGGAACGGCAGGTGAAGGACCCGCGCCTGGGGATGGTCACCGTGACCGACACGCGGGTCACCCCGGACCTGACCGAGGCCACCGTCTTCTACACGGTCTACGGCGATGACCTCGACCGGATGGAGTCGGCGCGCGCGCTGGAGTCGGCCAAGGGCCTGCTGCGTAGCCAGGTCGGCCGGCAGACCGGTGTCAAGGTCACTCCTACCCTGACCTTTGTCCACGACCGTCTGCCTGACGACGCCCGTCATCTCGAGGACCTGATTCTCACCGCGCGGGAGCGGGACGCGGGCCTCGCGGGCGTCCGGGACGGCGCCCGGCCGGCCGGGGAAGCCGACCCGTACCGTAAGCCGCGTGTCGAGGCCGACGAGTCAGACGAGGCCGACGCGTCCGACGCCGACGAGCGCGACGAGGAAATGATGGGGGACACGCTGCGATGACCGACGTGACAAGCCTCGCCGACCTGTCCCTGCTCCCGGTTCCCCACGCGGGCGAGGGGACGGGCCGGGCGGGGTCCACGTCCGGCGAGGGCGAGGCGGTCGGCGAGCAGCGGGACCGCGCGGTCGAGGCGATCCGCTCCGCGTCCCAGAGCGGGGAGAACATCCTGCTGGTCGCGCACGTCGACCCGGACGGCGACAGCCTGGGTTCGGCGATCGCGCTGGGGCTTGCGCTGCGTGCCCTCGGGGCCAGAGCGTCGGTGTCATTCGACAGCGACCCGTTCGTGGTACCGCGCTCCCTGACGTTTCTGCCCGGCCAGGATTTCCTTGTCCCGCCGTCCCTGGTCGCGGCGACACCAGACCTCGTGGTGACGCTGGATGCGGGCAGCCTGGCCAGACTCGGGGCGCTGGGCCGGGTCGCCACCCGGGCACGGCGAATGGTTGTGATCGACCATCACGCCTCGAACACGCGGTTCGGGGATATCAACCTGATCGACCCGGACGCCGCCTCCACCAGCGTGATGGTCACCGGCGTCATCGACGCGCTCGGGGTTGAACTCGATCACGATATGGCTGTCGCGATCTACACGGGCCTGATCACCGATACCGGTTCGTTCCGATACAGCGTGACCACGCCGGATGTCCACCGGTTGGCCGCGCGGTTGTTGGGCACCGGGATCCGCCACGATCTGATCACTCGTACGGTGTGGGACACCCACCGTTTCGGCTACCTGCGGCTGCTGGGTGAGCTGCTCGGCCGAGCCCGCCTGGAACCCGAGCACGACCTGGTGTGGACGTGGTGTGCCTACGCGGACCTCACCGCCGCGGGTCTCACCCTCGATGAGATCGAGGGTGTGATCGATATCGTCCGGACCACGGCCGAAGCCGAGGTGGCGGTCGTCTGCAAGCAGGACGCCACGAACATCTGGAAGGTTTCGGTGCGTTCCAAGGGTGGCATCGACGTCGGTGCGGTCTGCACCGCGCTCGGGGGTGGTGGCCACCGCTTCGCCGCCGGCCTGAGTTCCACCGAAGCTCTGGAGCCGACCATGGCGACCCTGCGCGCCGCGCTGGTCCGGGCCCCCAGACTGCCGGGCTGATGGCTGGTGCGACCGCCGCGTTCGGCGTGGACGGGCTGGTCGTCGTGGACAAGCCGACGGGGCTCACCTCGCATGACGTGGTGGCCCGCGCTCGGCGGGTCCTGCACACGCGGCGGGTCGGGCACGCCGGCACGCTCGACCCGATGGCGACCGGTGTGCTGGTACTCGGGGTGGGCCGGGCGACCCGCCTCCTCGGTCATCTCGCGTTGACCGACAAGGTCTACACCGCGACCATCCGCCTCGGTGAGTCGACCACCACCGACGATGCACAGGGTGAGGTTGTCGCCGTGCGTGCGGTCGAGGTCGACGAGGCGCGGCTCGCCGTCGCCATGGCGGCTCTCACCGGCCCGATCGACCAGGTGCCGTCCGCGGTCAGCGCGGTCAAGGTGAACGGCGTCCGGGCCTACGCCCGGGTACGCGCGGGTGAGCAGGTCGTCCTTGCGGCGCGGCGGGTCACGGTGAGCCGGTTCGAGTTACTTGCCCGCACCGGCGTTGACCTTGATGTTGCCGTCGGCTGTTCCAGCGGCACCTACGTGCGTGCGCTGGCCCGGGACCTCGGCCGGGCGTTGGGCTGTGGCGCGCACCTGTGCGCCCTGCGCCGGGTGTCGGTGGGACCGTTCGATCTCACCGAGGCGCTCACCCTGGACGCGCTGGCGCAGGCCGGCGTCGGCGCACTGCGTCCGCTGCCCGACGCCGTCGCCACGCTGTTTCCCTGTCGGGAGGTGGATGCCGATGCCGCTCGTGCGATATCCCACGGCCGGCGTCTTCCCCCGTTCGGGATACCCGGCACGTACGGTGTTTTCGGTCCGGCCGGCGAGCTTCTCGCTCTTGCCGAGGACGCGCAGGGCGGCTGCCGGTCGCTGGTGGTCTTCGCCGGAGCCTGAGCCGCAAACGGCACCGATAGGCTTTGGATGTGCAGCGGTGGCGCGGGGTGCTGGAGACGCCGGATGACTGGCCCGGCGGTGTTGTGACGATCGGGTTCTTCGACGGCGTCCACCGCGGTCACCAGCAGATCATCCGCCGGGCGGTGGAACGCGCCCACCGGGCGGGACAGCTCGCGGTCGTGCTCACGT
>NZ_CAUVXL010000221.1:5962-8354 GCF_963555915.1 Protofrankia sp. Cas4 | reverse complement strand
GGCCGAGGTCATCCGACCGGGCAGCCATCCGGCGCTGCTGACGACGCCGGCTTTCAAGGCGGAACTACTGGAACGGCTCGGTGTCGACGCGCTGTGCGTCCAGCCCTTCACTCCCGAGTTCAGCCGGGTACCAGCGGACGGGTTCGTCCACGACATGCTTCTGCATCGGCTGCGGCCGAGCGCCGTGGTGGTCGGGGAGAACTTCACCTATGGTCACCGGGCGGCCGGGAACCTGGAGACCCTGCGTTGCAGCGGGGTGACCGACGGTTTTGCCGTGGAGGGCGTCCGGCTGCTGCGTGCAGACGACCACGTGTTGTCTTCCACCCATATTCGAGCGTGTATTGCCGACGGCGATGTGGTTACCGCTGCGCGTGCGCTCGGCCGTGACCACCGGGTGGAGGGAATCGTGGTGCACGGCGACGCACGTGGCCGCGCTATCGGATATCCGACCGCCAACCTTGCGACCACCGCGTACGCGGCAGTGCCCGCCGACGGTGTGTACGCCGGGCATGCGGTGTGGTCGGGTAAGCGGTATCCGGCGGCGATCTCCATCGGTACCAACCCGACCTTTGACGGGACGCAGCGGCGGGTTGAGGCGTATCTCCTCGACTTCGACGACGATCTCTATGACGCTCACCTCGCGTTCGAGTTCACCGAGCGGCTGCGGCCCACCCTGCGCTTCGACTCCGTGGCTGACCTGGTTGCCCAGATGGCCGCAGACGTCCTGGCCACCCGTAAGATCATCACTCCGGCGACGGACGAGCCTTAGGTACCCGCGGGGTTGGTAAGCTTCGACACCAGACGAGTGTGGTGTGTCCGTCAGCCTGGGTGAGGCAGACCCCGGGCGCGCATCCCACCCGCAGACAGGAAGAGGTTTCGCGTGCCGCTCGCGAGCGACGTCAAGCAGAAGATCTTGTCCGAGTACGCCACGGTCGAGCGTGATACCGGATCGCCCGAAGTGCAGGTGGCGATGCTCACCCGGCGGATCAGCGACCTGACCGAGCACCTGAAGATGCACAAGCACGACCACCACAGCCGCCGTGGGCTGCTGCTCCTGGTCGGCCGTCGGCGACGGCTGCTGAATTATCTCGCCAAGACCGACATAAGCCGCTACCGGTCACTGATCGAAAGACTCGGGCTGCGGCGGTAGGAATTGTCTGACCGGGTCCGTGACGGCGCGAGCCGCCGGTCCTCGGTGGTGGTGTCCGGGTGCGCCGTGTGGCGCTCCCCGGGGGCTTCGACTGAGCGCCGGCCTCCTCGGCAAGACGGACCCGGCCGATGTGAGGAGGAATGGTTCGAGTGGAGGACCAGACAACCGCGACTGAAGCGGTTATCGACAACGGAGCGGCCGGAATCCGGACGATCCGGTTTGAGACGGGTCGGTTGGCTCGGCAGGCTGCCGGTTCGGCAGTTGCCTATCTCGGCGACACCATGGTGCTGTCTGCCACGACCGTCAGCAAGCAGCCCAAGGAGCAGCTCGACTTCTTTCCGCTGACGGTGGATGTCGAGGAGCGGATGTACGCGGCCGGGCGCATCCCCGGCTCGTTCTTCCGGCGCGAGGGTCGGCCGAGTGAGGACGCGATCCTCACCTGTCGTCTGATCGACCGGCCGCTGCGGCCGTCGTTCGTCAAGGGGTTGCGTAACGAGATCCAGGTCGTGGCAACGGTTCTCGCCCTCGATCCGGACACCCTGTACGACGTCGTCGCGATCAATGCGGCCAGCGCGTCGACCACGCTCGCCGGGCTGCCGTTCTCCGGTCCCGTCGGTGCCACCCGGGTCGGCTTTGTGGACGGGGCCTGGATCGCCTTCCCGACCCATGCCGAGCTGGAGCGGGCGACCTTCGACATGGTGGTGGCCGGCCGCGTGCTCGACGACGGCTCCGATGTTGCGATCATGATGGTTGAGGCGGAGGCGACGCCGGGTACGGTGCCGCTGCTGGCCGCGGGTGCGCAGGCGCCGACCGAGGACGTCGTGGCCGCGGGGCTGGAGGCGGCGAAACCCGCCATCCGCGAGTTGTGTCGTGCCCAGCGCGAGCTGGCCGAACGTGCGGCCAAGCCGACCCGGCAGTTCCCGTTGTTCGTCGACTACCACGACGACGTCCTTGAGGCGCTGTCGATCGCCGTCGGCGACGAACTGTCCGCAGCCCTGCGGATCGCCGGCAAGCAGGAGCGGGAAACCGAGCTGGACCGGGTCCGTTCACTGGCCGCCGAGAAGGTCGTGGGCCAGTTCGAGGGCCGCGAAAAGGAGATTGCCGCGGCCTATCGGGCGTTGACCAAGAAGCTGGTACGCCAGCGCATCATCGCCGAGGGCGTCCGTATCGACGGGCGTGGGGTCACCGAGATCCGTGAGCTGTCGGCGGAGGTCGACTTCATTCCCCGGGTACACGGATCAG
>NZ_CAUVXL010000221.1:0-5796 GCF_963555915.1 Protofrankia sp. Cas4 | reverse complement strand
CCCTGTTCGAGCGGGGCGAGACCCAGATCCTCGGCGTGACCACCCTGGCCATGCTGCGGATGGAGCAGACGGTCGACACGCTCAATCCCGACCGCACCAAGCGTTACATGCACAACTACAACTTTCCGCCCTATTCCACCGGCGAGACCGGTCGGGTCGGTTCACCGAAACGCCGCGAGATCGGCCACGGCGCACTGGCTGAGCGGGCACTGCTGCCGGTGCTGCCCAGCCGGGAAGACTTCCCGTACGCCATCCGGCAGGTCTCCGAGGCGCTGAGCTCCAACGGGTCGACGAGTATGGGCTCGGTCTGTGCCAGCACGTTGTCGTTACTGAATGCCGGTGTTCCACTCAAGGCCCCGGTTGCCGGGATCGCCATGGGTCTGATCCACGAGGGTGACGACTTCGTCACGCTCACCGACATCCTCGGTGCCGAGGACGCCTACGGCGACATGGACTTCAAGGTCGCGGGCACGCGGGAGTTCGTCACCGCCCTCCAGCTCGACACGAAGCTGGACGGCATCCCCGCGTCGGTCCTCGCTGACGCGCTGGGCCAGGCCAAGGCCGCGCGGCTGGCGATCCTCGACGTCATGGCCGAAGCGATCGACGGCCCGGACGAGATGTCGACGCACGCCCCCCGGGTGATCTCTGTCAAGATCCCGGTAGACAAGATCGGTGAGATCATCGGCCCGAAGGGCAAGATGATCAATCAGATCCAGGCTGACAGCGGCGCTGAGATCACGGTCGAGGACGATGGCACCATCTACATCGGTGCGCAGGACGGCACCTCCGCGGAGAGTGCCCGGTCGGCGATCAACGCGATCGCCAACCCGCAGATGCCGGAGGTCGGGGAGCGCTATCTCGGCACCATTGTGAAGATCACAACCTTTGGTGCGTTCGTCTCCCTCACGCCGGGCAAGGACGGGCTGCTCCACGTCAGCAAGCTCAAGCAGCTTTCCGGTGGGAAGCGGGTGGAGAAGGTGGAAGAGGTGGTTCAGGTCGGCCAGAAGCTCCAGGTCGAGATCACTGAAATCGACAGCCGCGGGAAGATCAGCCTTTCTCCTGTGGCCGAGGACGCCGACAGCGTCCCGGCCGGGTCCTGACCGGCATCCCGTGAGCGGGACAGGTACTACGACCGGGGCAGGTCTGGTGCCAGATGGCACGCTTCGCGAGGAGCTGCTGTCCGGCGCCGTCCGGCGAGCCGTGTTGCCGGGCGGGCTGCGGGTGCTGACCGAGAAGGTGCCCGCGGTCCGGTCGGTGGCTATCGGGATCTGGGTCGGCGTGGGTTCCCGGGACGAGGATCCGTTGACGGCCGGCTGTTCCCACTACCTTGAGCACCTGCTGTTCAAGGGCACGCCGTCCCGGGACGCACTCACGATCAGTTCCGCGATCGAGGCGGTCGGCGGGGAGCTCAACGCCTTCACGACCAAGGAGTACACGTGCTACTACGCACGGGTACTCGACGGCGATCTCGTCGATGCGATTGACGTGCTCTGCGACATGGTCTGTAACTCACTGATCACCGCTGCCGACGTCGCGGCGGAGCGGGGCGTGATCCTTGAGGAGATCGCCATGCACGACGACGACCCGAGCGACGTCGTGCACGATGTCTTCACCGCGGCCGTGCTGGGTGACACCGAGCTCGGCCGTCCCGTGCTGGGCACGATCGACTCCATTGAGGGCCTGGGCCGCGACACCATCGCCGACTACTACCGGTCCCGGTACACCCCGTCGGACACGGTGATCGCGATCGCCGGCAACATCGATCACGAGCGGACGCTCGCCCTTGTCGCGGCGGCGTTCGCCGACCGCCTGGGTGGGCCGGACGTCCCCGCCCCGGTGCGGGGGGGCTCCTACGCCTACCCGCAGGCCCGGGGCGTCGTGGTCAGCCAGCGTCCCACCGAGCAGGCACATGTCGTGCTCGGAACCGTGGGGATGGCACGCCGGGACCCCCGTCGGTTCGCCATGGGAATCATGTCCTCGGCGCTCGGCGGGGGAATGAGCTCACGCCTGTTCCAGGAGATCCGGGAGAAGCGGGGCCTTGCCTACTCCGTCTACTCGTTCGCGTCCCATTTCGCCGATGCCGGGCTGTTCGGCGTCTATGCGGGGTGTGCACCCCGGCGTGCGGACGAGGTTCTCGCGCTCTGCCGCGAACAGCTGGAGTTGATCGCGGCAGCGGGAATCACCGACGAGGAGCTCTCCCGGGCCAAGGGCCAGAGCCGAGGCTCGCTGGTACTGGGTATGGAGGACACCGGCTCGCGGATGAGCAGGATCGGCAAGAGCGAGCTCATGCACGGTGAGCTTCTGTCCGTGGACGAGGTGCTCGCCCGGGTGGAGGCGGTGACCCTGGATGACGTCAAAGGTGTCGCCACCGACCTGCTGGCCCGGCCGCTCGCTCTGGGCGTGATCGGTCCCTTTGACGATCACGACTTCGCGTCCGTGGTCGCCGGGTGACCGAAACGATCCGGGTCGGTGTGCTCGGCGCCCGGGGGCGGATGGGGTCGACGGTCCGCGCGGCCGTCGACGCCGCCGACGATCTCACCCTGGTGGCGGCGGTAGATCTCGGGGACGACTTCGCCAGCCTGCGCGAGGCCGACGTGGTCATCGACTTCACCCGGCCGGACGCCGTCATGGAGAACCTGCGATGGTGCCTGGACGCGGGCCTTCACGTGGTCGTCGGCACCTCGGGTTTTGACGGCGACCGGCTGGAGACGTTGCGCGGTTGGCTGGCCGGCACGCCGGAGCTCGGCGTGCTGGTGGCCCCGAATTTCAGTGTCGGCGCTGTGCTGATGATGCATTTCGCGGTCCAGGCGGCGCGTTTCTTCGAGTCGGTGGAGATCATCGAGATGCATCATCCCGGCAAGGTGGACGCCCCCAGCGGGACAGCGCTGCACACCGCGGAACTGGTGGCACAGGCACGGCTCCAGGCCGGTGGCGAACCGGCCGGACCGGATGCCACCGAGTCCGCATATGCCGGCGCCCGCGGCGCGCGGATCAGCGGGGTTCCCGTGCACAGTATCCGGCTTTCCGGCTTGGTCGCCCACCAGGAAGTGCTTTTTGGTGGCGCGGCCGAGACCCTGACCCTGCGTCACGACTCCTTCGATCGGACCTCGTTCATGCCAGGTGTGCTGCTCGGCGTGCGCCGGACTCCGGGACGTCCCGGCCTGACCGTGGGCCTGGAGGCCCTGCTCGAACTGTGAAGGTTCGTGTCGTTGTCGGTGTCGTGGTCGCCGCGGTCGTCTTCTATCTCGGCCTGATCGGCTGGCGAGGTGTCCAGCTGCTCACCCAGTCCAGCTGGACGGCCCGTGGGCTCGGCGTCGGCGTGCTGGCGCTGCCTGTGGTCGGGGTGGTCGTCATCCTGCGCGAGCTGGCGTTCGGGCGGGCGACCGAACGGCTGGGACGCCACCTGCCGCAGGACGATCAGTCGAGCGACGCGCTGTCCCCGTTGCCACGGCGTCCGTCCGGCCGGATTGACCGGACCGCGGCAGACGAGGCCTTCGACCGTCGGCGCGCGGACGTCGAGGCGCAACCACGGGATTGGCGGACCTGGTACCGGCTCGCGGTCGCCTACGGCGATGCCGGCGACACCCGTCGGGGGCGCGCTGCGATGCGCCACGCAATCGCTCTGGAACGTATCCAATCTGCCGTGTGATCTCGATACGTTTCGGGGATGAGCGCGGGCGTCATCTACGGAATTGATCTTGGGACCACCTACAGCTGCGTTGCCCGGGTGAACAGATCGGGCGATCCCGAGGCGATTGCGCTGTCCGGCGGGGTGACCACGATGCCGAGCGTTGTGCTCTTCGTCGGTCCCGATGACTATGTCACCGGTGAACCCGCCCGCCAGCTCGCCCGCGCCCGCGCGGATGACGTCTGCGCGCTGGTCAAACGCCGAATGGGCGATGGTGACTGGCGCTTTGTGACGTCCGGGCGGGCGTGGTCCGCGCCGGCGGTGAGCAGCCTCATTCTGCGGGCGCTCGTCAGCGACGCAGCCTTCGCCGGTGGCGAGCCCATCCGTGACGCGGTCATCACCGTGCCGGCGTACTTCGGCGACGAGGAACGGCGGGCCACGGTCCTCGCCGGGCAGTACGCGGGCCTGTCGGTCGTTGACGTCATCAACGAACCGACGGCGGCGGCGCTCTCCTACGGTTTCGCCCGTTTCGACTCCGACGCGACCTTCGCCGGTCGCACGGCCCAGGAGGAGGTGGCGCTCGTCTACGACCTCGGCGGCGCCACGTTCGACGTGACCGTGGTCGAGCTCGCCGACCGCCGGATCTCGGTGGTCGCCATCGACGGCGACCACCGACTCGGCGGGGCCGACTGGGACGAAGCGCTCGCCCGGTACCTGTCCAGGCAGTTCCTGGACGCGCATCCGGGCGCCGCGGACCCGCTGGCCGACGCAGCGGCCGCCCAGGTCCTGCTATTGGCCGCTGAACGGACCAAACGCGAGCTCGGCGACCGGATGGAGACCACGGTTGCCGTCGAGCACGATGGACGCGTGCTGAAGGCGGTGGTGACGCGGGAAGATCTTGAACGGTTGACGGCCGGGCTGCTGGAGCGGACCGTGACCCTCACCCGCTCGGTACTCGCCGCGGCCAGGGCGCGGGGCGTCTCCCGGCTGGACCGCGTGCTGCTGGTCGGAGGTTCCGCCCGGATGCCGGCGGTGGCCCGCCGACTCGGCGCGGAACTCGGTGTGCCGGTCGAGCTGTGTGACCCCGACCTCGCGGTGGCCAAGGGCGCGGCTCTCTACGGGGAGAAGAAGGCCATCGAGCGCCTGGTCCTCGCGGACCTGGTGTCACGGGGGCAGCTCGCCGACGGCGCGGCGTCGGATGCCGCCGCGCCCGCGGACCTGGCCGCGGCCTGCAGGCGTCTTGCGGCAGCCTTCGGGATCACTGCCGAACGGGTCCGGCGTACCGTCGAGGTCCAGCTGGTCAACGTGGTCTCCCGCGGCTTCGGAGTGTTGGCGCTCGACCGTTTCGGTGAACGCTGCGCGGTATTCCTCGTCCACCGCAACGACCGGCTACCTGTGGTGGTCCGGCGCAACTTCGGTACCGTCCGTGATGATCAGGATACCGTCACGCTGCAGGTGGTCGAACAGGGCAGCGGCGCCGAGTCGACCCGGATCGAGGATTCCATGATCGTTTCCCGAGCGGAGATCACCGGGATCCCCCCCGGCTTCCCGGCCGGCACCCCCATCGAGATCATTTTTCGGATGGGATTCGACGGTGTTCTCGATGTGACCGCGTTGCACGAAGGTCTGGCCGACCGTCGCCTGACCGTGCGGGTGGAGACCACCGCGGCCCTGAGCCAGGCCGATGTCGCCCGGGAACGCGACGCGGTGGCCCGCTTGCGTCGGCGGTAGAGCTGACCGGGCACGAGCGAGGGTCGGTACGGTGTGGGCATGCGCGTGCAGGTCATCGCCCAGACGCAGTTCACCCCGCCGGCCGACGTCGACTGGAGCACCGACGTCGACGGCGGCCAGGCGTTGGCGGAGTTCGCCGGCCGGGCCTGCTACCAGAGTTGGTCGAAGCCGAACCCGGCCACGGCGACGAACGCCGGCTACCTGCGGCACATCCTTGATGTCGGGCACCTGTCGGTGCTGGAGCACGCCACCGTGACGATGTACATCACCGGGGTTTCCCGTAGCCTCACCCACGAGCTCGTCCGGCACCGCCACTTCTCCTACAGCCAGCTGTCGCAGCGTTATGTGCCCGCGCATGGCACCGCGGTGGTCGAGCCCGATGTCATCGCCGAGGATCCGCGGTTGCACGAGCTGTTCACCGAGGCCACCGCCACGGC
>NZ_CAUVXL010000220.1:0-3552 GCF_963555915.1 Protofrankia sp. Cas4 | reverse complement strand
GACCCGGGCTTCATCGATCATGTGGTCAACAAGAAGGCGGAGATAATCCGCGTGTATCTCCCGCCGGATGCGAACACGCTGTTATGCGTCGCGGATCACTGCCTACGAAGCCGGCATTACATCAACGTCATCGTCGCTGGAAAGCAGCCGGCGTTGAACTACCTGTCGATGGATGCAGCGGTCGCCCACTGTACCCGCGGCATCGGTATCTGGGACTGGGCCAGCAATGATGACACCGATATGCCGGATGTCGTCATGGCCTGCGCCGGTGACATTCCGACCCTGGAGACGTTGGCCGCGGTCGACATCCTCCGGCAGGATTTCCCCGAGCTGAAGGTCCGGGTCGTCAACGTCGTCGACCTGATGCGTCTGCAGGATGAGTACGAGCATCCGCACGGCATGTCCCACGCCCGGTTCGATGCGCTCTTCACCGCCGACCGCCCGGTCATCTTCGCCTACCACGGTTACCCCTGGCTGATCCACCGCCTGACGTACAGGCGGACGAATCACCGGAACCTGCACGTCCGCGGGTATATCGAAGAGGGCACGACCACCACGCCGTTCGACATGGCGATGATGAACAATCTCGACCGCTTCCATCTGGTTATGGACGTCATCGACCGGGTTCCGGCCCTGGGCGCCCGCGCCGCGCACGTCCGGCAGAAGATGGTGGACGCGCGTATTGCGGCCCGGGCGTACACCCGCGACGTCGGCGAGGACATGCCTGAGATCTCCGACTGGACCTGGCCGTACTGACCCGTTGAGACTGGCCGGTGCCGTGAACGTCCTGGTGGTCAACGCGGGGTCGTCCAGCCTGAAACTTCGCCTCCTCGGGCCGGATGACGCCGTGCTGGCTGCGGTCGACCTCGGTGCCCGTGTGGGCCGCCCGGACCCGGACGAGGTCCGCACGACGCTCGGTGACCTGACCCGGCTGGGCACACTGCGCGCAGTCGGGCACCGGATCGTGCACGGCGGAACAGCGTTCGTCGATCCGGTCGTCGTCACCGACCGGGTGACCAGGGAGCTGACCGCGCTGACCGCACTGGCGCCGCTGCACCAGCCGGCGGCGCTGGCAGCGCTGGCCCAGGTGCGAGCCGCGGTGCCCGACGTCGTGCAGGTTGCCTGCTTCGACACCGCCTTTCACGCCCGGATGCCACCCGCCGCGACCACCTACGCGGTGCCGGCGCACTGGCGTGATCATCTCGGCGTGCGCCGCTACGGCTTCCACGGCCTGTCCCACGCGTATGCGGCCCGGCGGGCGGTGGCGTTGACCGGCGGACGTCGGGTGGTCACGGCTCACCTCGGGTCGGGGGCATCGCTGGCCGCCGTCTGCGACGGTGTCGGTATCGATACGACCATGGGGTTCACCCCGTTGGAAGGTCTGGTGATGTCCACCCGTTCCGGCACGGTCGACCCGGGCCTGTTGCTGTGGTTGCAGACGTCGGTCGGCATGTCCGCGGATGATCTCACCGACGCCCTGTTCCATCGGTCGGGCCTGTTCGCGCTCGCCGGCACCGCCGACATGCGTACCGTCGTCGACCGTGCCGCCGCAGGCGAGCCTGACGGCTCGCTGGCCCTGGCGGTCTACCTGCACCGGCTGCGCGCGCAGATCGCGGCGATGGCCGCAGCCCTCGGCGGACTCGACACGCTGGTCTTCACCGGCGGCGTGGGGGAGCGCTCCCCGGTGGTGCGTGCCGGCGCGGTGGCCGGGCTCGGCTTTCTCGGCGTGGCTGTCGACCCCGCGCGCAACGAGGCCCATACCGGCCCCGACTCCGACGTCACCGCCGCCGGCTCGTCGGTCCGGACGTTGATCGTCGAGGCTCGCGAAGATCTGGAGATTGCTCGCGGCGTCCGTGCGTGTCTTGCCACTGGTCAACGTTGAGGACCGCCGTGATGGAGTCCTGAAGGTGAAGGGGTTCGCCGGCCCACTGTGGAGTGATCGAGGTGGGGTGGATGTGCGTGGTGGCTTCCTTGAGTCGGGTGAGAGGTTCACAACCGGCAGTGGTGGGGTGTTGGGATGGAATGACGGTTCCATCGGGTTTACGTACGGTGATGGTTTGGTCGGGATTGATGATGATGGTGAGCCCTGCTTCGTGTAGGGCATGGTGGTGGTGGCTGCAGATCAGGACGAGGTTGTCAAGGTCAGTCCGGCCGCCGTCGGCCCAGTGGATGGCGTGGTGGGCGTGCAGCCATCTGGTGTGGTCGCAGCCGGGGAACTGGCAGGTGCTGCGATCGCGAGCTTCCAGCAGGCGACGCAGCGCTTTCGGGACGGTGCGGTGGCGGCGGCCGGCGTTCGGATTGGCCACAGTGGCGTCGCAGGCGAGGCGCCGGATGGTTTCCGGGTGCAGCGCGATGCCGGGTTCGACGTCGCCGCGCGCATCCTCGGGCGGGGTTTCGCCGGTCAGGAGGGCTTGGTCGACGTGGATGTTGACGGTCCAGCGGGCGGGGTCGACCAACTGGGGTGCCTCGTTGCTGAGGAAGCCGGCAGCCACGGCTGTGAGCGCGTCAGCGTTTCCAGCCCGGTCGCGGGGAGGAGGCGTCTCCGTCGTTTCTCCTTCGGTGAGGCTGGTGTGAGCGGCGTCGATCGCTTTGATCAGGAGCGCGCCGTCCTCAGGTTCGAGGCGGGCGTGGACGACGAGGCTGCCGTCGTCGTCCCATCGCCAGAAGCAGGCGCGTCGGGCGCGTCGGGCGGCGACTTGCTCCAGCCCGTCGGCGCCGCGTAGACGGGTGTAGGCGGCGACGAGTCGCTCAAGCTGGCCAGCCGTGGCGTGCGTGGCCTGGCGGACCCATTCGGCCTCGGTGTCGACGTCTGCGACGCGGCTGATGGCACGGACCTTGGCGTAGGACAGCCGACCGGCAGCGAACGCCTCCCGCAACGCGGGGAGCTGTTCGAGGGCATGCCCGACGCGCAGATGTTCGTAGCCGGTGCGCAGGCCGACGCCGCATTTCCAGGACAGCCAATGTGCGCATGAGCGGATGCCGACCCCGCTCCAGCCTTCGCGGCGGTCGAACGCAGCCACGGTCAGCAGCCAGGCGCACATGGCCGCCGAGATCCGCCCGGCCCAGGCGCAGATCTCGGATTCGAGCTGGTGGAGGGGGGCAGACTCCACATCGATTTCGAACATGTATTCGATTATGAGTCGGTTCCAGCTGTTCCGCAAGGGGTTGCGCGCGCAGGGCCCGGACGTTGCGCTCCGCGGAACACAATCTCTGCTCCGGCGCTTTCATGCCTGTCTGTCCGGTACGGGTATTGTCGCTCACTGTGGTCACATTGCCGCCCCTCGGTCCGGGCAACGCCGGGCGTTGGCGGCGGTGGAGCGGCCGTGACGGTCGGGAGACCGCGAGGTTCCTCGACATCACCGATATCGATGACATCACCGCGACGCTGTTGGCTCCGCCACCGGAATACGCGGGTCTCCGGCGCCGGGTGGTGGACCAGTTCACTCTCCTGAGCGCGAACCGGTGCCAGCTCCAGCGATCGGTCAACTGGGGTCCACTGGATCCGTTACTCACCGCCGTCGCCCGTCGGCATGGCCTGCTGACCCGCACCGG
>NZ_CAUVXL010000219.1:0-16805 GCF_963555915.1 Protofrankia sp. Cas4 | reverse complement strand
GACGAGGTTTCGCTGTTACTGCCGATCTCGACGATGCCGAAGCGGGCGTTGGTCGCGTTCAATCTGGTCGGGCCGGGCGGGTCGGACGCCCATCTGATGCCCTATCCGGCAAGTGTGACGACTCAGGGTAACCTCATTGTGCGGCTGGCGGAGCACATCGGTTATCCGCCGTCGGAGGCATCACGCTTCGTCGTCGATGCGATCTCCCGGTTCCGGCCTGGCCGGTTCAGCGGTAACCATCCGGGGCTCGTTCCACGACGCGGTGCGTCGCTCGGTGTGCGGGCGATACGTGAATATCTCAACAAGGAGGCGGAGCTGGCTGTGTCGGAGGCGACGGTCCGGTCGTGGGCCGCACTCGTCGCCGGCACCGAGGCCATCCTGGGCCAGGCGTTGGCCGAACCGCCCGACCCGCTGAGCAGCGCAGACAATCTGCTGTTGGCCGTGGGGGAGCTGTGTCGCGATCTTCGCGTACCCGTCGACATCGACGAGGCCGGTATCGAGGCGTATCTGCTCGACTTCGTGGCGTGGATCGATGCGCTCGGTGGGGCCGGCGCCGAGGCGGTTCCGGTGCTGTCCACGGTCGCCGAGTACGGCCGGCGTTGGGAGGCGCTCGCGGCGGTGACGCTTGATCCCTACCGGCCAGCTCTGATCAAGATGCAGGAGGAGCGCCGGACGGTCCTGGACCGGTGGAGCCCGTTGCGTGGTGGTGACCAGTCGCTGTGGAGCTGGCTCGTCAATCCGACCGCGCTGGTGGATCTTGATCCGGGGGGTCCGGGAAGCTACCACGTCAGTGTGGGGACCGACGACACGAGTATTGAGATTCGCCATCCGGCCGTGATTGACTTGTATAACCGGCCAGTCGAACGTATGTTCGTAGAAGACCTTCAGCGAAACCGTGAGGTGTATGCGTACTACACGACCGACGCGCGCCGTCCGGTGCGTGCGAAGCTGCTTGTGGGGCTCAGCGTCTCGCGCGACATCTGGCGGGTGAACCTGGCGATCCTGACTCTGATGATCTTCACGGTGGGGCTGTCGGTGTTGCCTTTCCAGTTGAATGTCAATGCGGTGACCGTGGTCACCGTACCGTCGTCGTTCGCGGCCACCTTGCTGCTGACCCGGGAGCGCAGCAGCCTGGCGGCATGGGTCCTTGAGCCTTTCAAGCTCGCCCTGCTTGTCCTGCTGGTGGCCTTGGCGGTCACTGCTGGCGCACGGGCCGCGTTTGACTGGCACACCTCCGCGTAGCGACCGAGAGAGTAAACTGATCGTCGACACCCGAGGACGGGATGGTTGGCATGCCGAAGAACTACGGCCAGGGCGTGGGCGTTGACTCCTGGCGTGCTGGTGGTCTGCGGGGCCTTGTCCGGCTCGGCCGGATCGAACTGTGGACGAGGCTGGATCGCAACATGCTGCGACCGCCCGATGATGCTCCCGCCGCGGGAGCATCATCATCACGTCGCCGTCATCATCGGGATGCCGACGACTTGGCGTAGCCGTATGGTCGAGGTTCCCCAGGCGGACGTTGCCTGACAAGGCACTAAGGTGACCGACATGTCAGTGTTGTCCCGAGCGCCCTTCGGTCGCATGATCACTGCGATGGTCACCCCGTTCGCCGCGGGTGGCAAACTTGATCTTGATGGTGCCGCTGGGCTCGCCGAGCATCTGGTGGACGCCGGGAACGAAGGCTTGGTCGTCAACGGCACCACCGGGGAATCGCCTACCACCTCGGATGCGGAAAAGGAAGAGCTGCTGCGCGTGGTGGTCGAGACGGTTGGTGCCCGCGCCGCGGTGATCGCCGGGGTGGGCACCAATGACACTCGTCACACCGTGGAGTTGGCCAGGGCTGCGGAGAAGGCCGGCGCGTGCGGTCTGCTGGTGGTGAGCCCCTACTACAACAAGCCCCCGCAGGCGGGGCTCCTCGTGCACTTCACCGCCGCCGCCGACGCAACCGGCCTCCCGGTGATGATTTACGACATACCTGGCCGTAGCAGTGTGTCGGTGGCAACAGATACGCTGGTGCGACTCGCCGAGCATCCGCGGATCGTGGCGGTCAAGGACGCCAAGGACGACCTTGGAGCGTCATCGTGGGTCCTTGCCCGCACGGGTCTTGCGTACTACTCCGGGACGGACATGCTCAACCTCCCGTTGTTGTCGGTAGGTGCCGTCGGGGTGGTAAGCGTCGTCGGGCATGTCGCCACCAGCCGGATCCGCTCGATGATCGACGCTTTCGACGCAGGTGACGCGGTCCGTGCCCGTGCTCTGCACATGAGTCTGCTTCCGGCGTACGAGGGCCTATTCAGGAACCAAGGTGTGATCATGACAAAGGCTGCTCTCAATATGGCAGGACTGCCCGCTGGCGGTGTCCGCCCGCCACTGGTCGACGCGACGGACGATGAACGCGAGCGACTGCGTGTCGACCTCGCCGCGGCCGGGGTCGATCTCTGCGTGGACGCGAGCGCGACGGTGGGGTCCGCGTGAGCCATCCCCATCCCGGGTTGGGAACGCCACCGCCGCTGCCCCCGGACGGTCTGCGCATCGTCGCGCTCGGCGGCCTGGGCGAGATCGGCCGCAACATGACCGTGTTCGAGTTCGACGGCCGGCTGCTCATCGTCGACTGTGGGGTCCTGTTTCCCGAGACGGACCAGCCGGGCGTCGACCTGATCCTTCCCGACTTCACTGCGATTCGGGACAGGCTCGACGCGATCGATGCGGTCGTGCTCACCCACGCGCACGAGGACCACATCGGCGCCGTGCCCTACCTGCTACGTGAGCGTGCGGACATTCCGTTGGTCGGTTCCCGGCTGACCCTTGCGCTGATGGTGGCCAAGCTCGCCGAGCATCGCATCAGCCCGGTCACGATCGAGGTCCGGGAGGAACAGACCCAGAGCTTCGGCCCGTTCAACTGCGAGTTCTTCGCGGTCAACCACTCCATTCCGGACGCTTTGGCTGTCGCGATCCGCACTCCGGCGGGCCTTGTGCTGCACACCGGCGACTTCAAGATGGATCAACTACCCCTTGACGGCCGCCTGACCGACCTCGGTGGTTTCGCCCGGCTCGGCCGGGAAGGCGTCGATCTGCTTCTGTCCGACTCCACCAATGCCGAGGTACCGGGTTTTGTCACATCCGAGCGGGAGATTGCCCCGGTGCTCGACGGCGTGTTCCGGGATGCCAAGAAGCGGATCATCGTCGCGTGCTTTGCCAGCCATGTGCACCGGGTTCAGCAGGTTCTTGACGCGGCGGAAGCTCACGGTCGCTCGGTGTGCTTCGTCGGGCGGTCGATGGTCCGCAACATGGGGGTGGCCCGCGATCTCGGGCTGCTCAGGGTGCCGACCGGCCTTGTGATCGATCTGCGGGATGTCGGTGCGTTGCCCGACCGCAACATCTGCCTGGTCTCGACCGGGTCCCAGGGCGAGCCATTGTCGGCGCTGTCGCGGATGGCCAACCGCGACCACGCCATCCAGATCCAGGCCGGCGACACGGTGGTGCTGGCCTCCAGCCTGATACCCGGCAACGAGAACGCGGTCTACCGGGTGATCAACGGTTTGGCTCGCTGGGGCGCGAAGGTCGTTCACAAGGGGGTGGCAAAGGTCCACACCTCCGGCCACGCCCCAGCAGGCGAGCTGCTCTACGTCCTCAACGCTACCCGGCCGTCCAACGTGATGCCGGTGCACGGCGAATGGCGACACCTGCGGGCACACGGCGCGCTCGCCGAGGCCAGTGGTGTACCCGCCGACAGGGTGGTGCTGGCCGACGACGGCATGGTCGTCGACCTCGTCGACGGGCAGGCGAACATCACCGGTGTGGTCCCGTGCGGCTATGTCTACGTCGACGGGCTCGCGGTCGGCGACGTCGGCGAACCAAGCCTGAAGGATCGCCGCATCCTGGGCGAGGAGGGCTTCATCACGATCATGGTTGTCGTTGACGCGGCGTCCGGAAAGGTCGTGGGTGGTCCGGAACTGTCGACACGGGGCTTTTCCGACACCCACGATGCTTTCGAGCAGGTTCGCGGACTGGTCACCGACACGTTGGCGGAAGCGATGCGGTCGGGGATGGTCGACGTCGGCGCGCTCCAGCAGCTGGTACGTCGCACGGTCGGGCGCTGGGTCAGTGACACCTATCGACGTCGTCCGATGATTATTCCGGTTGTCGTCGAGGTCTGATCCGGCCCGGGGCGACGCGCCCGGAAGGTCGCGGTTGCCCGATGTCAGAGCCGCGGACCTGTACCCTCGGCGCGTGGCCACGCGGGCAGGTGGCACGCGTACGCGTGCCCAGGGCGGGACGGCGAGCTCCCGAGCCGCGCCCGCGCGGCGCCCGCCGGCGAAACCCCGGTCGAATGCACAGTCGAAGGGACAGAAGGGCGGTCGCGCAAAGGCGCCGCCACGCAAGCCCAGCGTGCCCTTCACGCTGCTGATCGCCCGGAGCGTCATCCGGTTGACGGTGCGTTTCTGGCTCGCTGCGGCCACGCTGTTGGGCAGTCTGCTACGCCGAATCGGCCGCGGCGCTCGTGACCTTCACATCGACGGGACCCACCAGCGGGACGGTGTGGCGCTCGCCGCGCTTGGTGCCACCGTCCTCACGGCGGCGGCAGTCTGGTTTCACGCCGCCGGGCCGGTCGGACGGGTTGTCTCCGTGGTGCTGCACTTCCTGGTCGGCGTGGGCGCGGTGGCGCTGCCGCTGTTCGGCTTGGGCGCGACCTGGAGACTTGTCCGCAGTCCCAGCGATCCAGACAGCCGCGGTCGGGTGGTGATCGGCTGGACCGCGTTCGCGTTGGGCGCGCTGGGGATCGTGCACCTGGCGCGCGGAGTTCCCGACTTCGCCGCCGGCCAGCACGCGATGGGGAGGGCGGGTGGGCTTGCCGGGTTCCTCGTCAGCTCGCCGTTGACTGGTGCCGTGACGGCCTACCTGGCCGCCCCGCTCCTGATTCTGCTCAGCCTGTTCGGCGTTCTCGTGATCACGAAGACGCCGATCCGCGCGGTTCCTGACCGGCTGCGGGACCTGCAGGACAAGCTCCTGGTGGGCATCCTCGCCGCCGATGACCGGGATGACGTCGACCGGGATGACGAACCGGACGACAGGCGGGGCAGGGATCAAGCTGCGTCGGTCGAAGGACGGCAGCTCGTTGACGATCTGCTGGGAATCACCTCGGCAGACGTCTTCGACATCGACGCGCCGGCGAGTGACGCGCCGGCGAGTGACGCGCCGGCGAGTGACGCGCCGGCGAGTGACGCGCTGGCGGCTGAAGAGCCGACGGCTGAAGAGCGGGCGCCCGTGCCGAGAGCCCGGCGCAGAACGCCGAAGGTGCCCGACCCGGCCCCGGTGATGCACTTCGTGGCGCCCAGCGCGGGTGGCGGTGTGGACAGCACCTACGTGCTGCCGTCGCCGACCCTGCTGCAACGGGGAACGCCGCCGAAGGTGCGGTCGGCCGCGACGGACACGGTGATCGCCTCACTGACGGATGTGTTCTCCCAGTTCCGGGTCGACGCCCGGGTGACTGGCTTCACCCGCGGGCCGACGGTGACCCGCTACGAGGTGGAGCTCGGTTCGGCCGTGAAGGTGGAGCGGATCACCCAGCTGGCCAAGAACATCGCGTATGCCGTCAAGAGCGCCGATGTCAGGATCATTAGTCCGATCCCGGGCAAGAGCGCGGTCGGTGTCGAGATCCCCAACACCGACCGGGAGCTGGTCTCCCTCGGTGACGTCCTGCGCAGCACCGAGGCGACCGGTAACCCACATCCGCTGATGGTGGGGCTGGGCAAGGACATCGAGGGGGGGTATGTCGTCGCGAACCTGGCGAAGATGCCCCACATCCTCATCGCGGGCGCCACCGGCGCCGGTAAGTCGACCTGTATCAACACGCTGATCACAAGTGTGCTGGCGCGGGCCAGCCCTGACCAGGTGCGGTTGGTGCTGGTCGACCCGAAACGGGTCGAACTGACCAACTACGAGGGCATCCCACATCTGATCACGCCGATCATCACGAATCCGAAGAAGGCCGCGGACGCGCTGGCCTGGGTTGTCAAGGAGATGGAGAACCGGTACGAGGATCTTGCCGCCTGCGGGGTTCGCCACGTCGACGACTTCAACCGCAAGGTCAGAGCGGGAGAGATCGTGGCGCCGCCGGGCTCGGAGCGGGTGTACGTGCCGTATCCGTACATCCTGACGATCGTCGATGAGCTCGCCGATCTGATGATGGTGGCGCCACGGGACGTGGAGGACGCGATCTGCCGGATCACGGCCATGGCACGAGCCGTCGGCATCCATCTTGTGCTGGCGACCCAGCGCCCGTCGGTGGACGTGGTGACCGGTCTGATCAAAGCGAACGTGCCGTCGCGGTTGGCGTTTGCGACCTCGTCCCTGGCGGACAGCCGGGTCATCCTCGACCAGGCCGGTGCCGAGAAGCTGGTCGGGCTCGGTGACGCACTCTTCCTGCCGATGGGTGCGGGCAAGCCGGCTCGTATCCAGGGCGCCTTTGTTTCCGAGGAGGAGATAGCGGCGATCGTCGCCCATACTAAGGAACAGGCGACTCCGGCGTTCCGCGAGGATGTGTTCGTCGGTCAGGGCGAGTCCAAGAAGGACGTCGACGAGGACATCGGCGACGATCTTGCTTTGTTCCTGCAGGCGGTGGAGCTGGTGGTGTCCACCCAGTTCGGGTCGACGTCGATGCTCCAGCGCAAGCTGCGGGTGGGTTTCGCCAAGGCCGGCCGGTTGATGGACCTCATGGAAAGCCGCGGAATCGTCGGGCCCAGCGAGGGCTCGAAGGCGCGGGACGTGCTGGTCATGCTCGACGAACTTGAGGGTCTCCTGACAACCCTGCGTAATGGATAGCAAGCGTCCTGGTGGTCCTGAGGACCGGCTTTCGGCTGGTGGCCGACGACCGTAGACTCAAGTCCACTGATCTGACCGGTGCGGAGGTTGGCCATGCGGTCCGATGCTGGCGTGGGTGCGGCGCTTGCCGCGGCCCGTGGCGCGCGGGGCATGTCCGTTGCCGAGGTCAGTGAGCGGACCCGTATCCGTGTGACGTTGATCAAGAAGATGGAGAACGAAGACTTCGCCGGTTGCGGCGGCGTGGTGTACGCACGTGGTCACATTCGGAGTATCGCTCGTATGTTGGAGATCGATCCGGAACCTTTGATCGCCGACTACGACCGGGTGCACGGCCGGGTGCCGGAGGCGCCTGTGCATCTGCCCCGGGAGTTCGACCCGCTTATCGCCGGCGGCGGGCCGCGACGTCAGGGTTTCGCCCGGATGCCGGCGGTAGCCATCTCGCTGGCATCGGTGTGCGTGCTGGTCGGCCTCGCCGTCGTGCTGACTCCGGGCGGGTCAGGCGGGACTGCCGGAGTCGCGCAGGGCGCCACCGCCGCTGTCGTTGCGCCGTCGTTGCAGGGTGGGGCCGCGCCGGCCCAGCCCGCCACCACACCCCGGCCGACGACACCGCCGCCGGCCGGGGTGAACGTCCTCGTGGCGGTTCGTGGTGATCCGAGCTGGCTGGAGGTCCGCGACGAGAGTGCCCGGGTTCTGCTACAGCAGATCCTGCAGCCCGGTGACAGCCGCACAGTCACGGCCGATCGTTCCATGGAGATCAAAATGGGGAATGCGGGGGCCGTTGACGTGTCCTGTAATGGGCGGAATCTGGGGCCGAGCGGGAACCCTGGCCAGGTTGTCACCGTCCGCGTCGGTCTCGGTACCTCGGGAGACTGCATCGTTGGTGGTGCGGCGCCCCGGTAGCCTGACGTCGTGCCCGATCGCCCCGTTCGCAGCGTCGCCCTGATCACATTGGGATGTTCCCGTAACGATGTGGACTCCGAAGAGCTGGCAGCGCGGCTCGGTGTCGACGGCTGGACGGTGGTCGACGATCCGAGTGGCGCCGACGCCGTGGTTGTGAACACCTGCGGTTTCATCGAGGTCGCAAAGAAGGACTCGATCGACACCGTGCTCGCCGCCGCCGACCTGCGTGACAGTGACGGGGGCCCGCGGGCGGTGGTCGCCGTGGGGTGCCTGGCTGAGCGGTACGGCCGGGAACTGGCGGACAGCCTGCCGGAGGCGGACGCGGTACTGGGTTTTGATGCCTACCCGGCGCTGGGGCGACATCTGGATGCCGTGCTGCGCGGTGAGACGCCACGCGCACACACCCCGCGTGACCGGCGGACCCTGCTTCCGATCACTCCCGTGGACCGGCAGCGGGTCGACCGCCCGGCACCGGAAGTCCTGCGGAAACGCCTGGTCGGCGGTCCGGTCGCGCCATTGAAGATCTCCAGTGGATGCGACCGTCGCTGTGCGTTCTGTTCGATTCCGACGTTCCGTGGCTCGCATGTCTCCCGTCCACCGCAGGAGGTCATGGCCGAGGCAGAGTGGCTGGCCGGTCAGGGCGTGCGGGAACTGGTCCTGGTCAGTGAGAACTCGACCTCCTACGGCAAGGACCTGGGGGACCTGCGGGCGCTGGAGAAGCTCCTTCCCCAGCTGGCCGCGATCGCAGGCGTCGTGCGCGTCCGGGCCGTGTACCTTCAGCCGGCGGAGGTGCGGCCGTCCTTGCTGGAGACGCTTCTGACGACATCCGGGGTCGCCCCTTATCTCGATCTGTCGTTCCAGCATGCGAGCCCGTCGGTACTTCGGCGGATGCGCCGCTTCGGCGGCGCTGACGCCTTCGGTGACCTACTGGCCCGGGCGCGCGCCTTCGCCCCGGAGCTCGGGGCACGTTCGAACGTGATCCTCGGTTTTCCGGGCGAGACCTCGGCGGACGTCGCGATTCTCGAGCGTTTTCTCGCCGATGCCGATCTTGATGCCGTCGGGGTCTTCGGCTATTCCGACGAGGATGGCACCGAGGCGGCCAGCCTGCCCGACAAGGTCACCCCGGCAACCGTGCGCCGGCGTCAGCAACGGGTTACCGACCTGGTCGAGCAGCTGACCGCCGAGCGGGCACAGCGGCGGATCTCCTCGGTCGTCGAGGTTCTCGTGGAAGAGGTCGTCGGCGGGCTGGCGCATGGGCGGGCGGCCCATCAGCAGCCCGAGGTTGACGGCGCATGCACCGTTGCGTTGCCGGCCGGATCGGTCGCGGAGGTCCGGGTGGGGGATCTGGTGAGCGCCACGGTGGTTGCGACCGAGGGCGTTGATCTGATCGCCGAGTTCGTCAATGTCGTCAATGTCGTTGATTCCGTGTCGAGGTGAGTGCACCCGGGCCGGGTACTGCCGTCAGCCGGATGAACCTGGCCAACGCACTCACCGTCCTGCGGCTCGCGCTCGTGCCGGTGTTCGTGGCGTTGATGTTCGTAGCCGGTGGTCACGTCACGGGCTGGCGGGTGGCCGCATGTGTCGCGTACGCGGTCGCGGCGCTGACCGATCAGGTTGACGGGTATGTTGCCCGCAGCCGGAGCCTCGTCACCGATTTCGGGATCATCCTCGACCCGATCGCGGACAAGACACTGACCGGCGCCGCGCTGGTGTCCCTCTCCCTCCTGGGCGACCTGCCGTGGCCGGTGACCGTCGTCGTCGCGGTCCGGGAGGTCGGTGTGACGCTGCTGCGGTTGTGGGTGATCCGGCGTGGGGTCATGGCGGCCAGCCGCGGTGGCAAGCTCAAGACCCTGTTGCTCAACTGTGCGCTCGGTCTCTATGTTCTACCGCTGGACGGGGTGGGCGCGTCAGCCAGGGCGGTCATTCTGGCTGCCGGTGTGCTGGTCGCGGTCGTCACGGGTCTGGATTATGTGGGGCGGGCACTGGCCTTGCGGCGGGCGGCGACGCAGGTTACCGAAAGAGCGCTGGAGGACAGCGATGCGAGTTGAACTGCTGGCCGTGGGAGACGAACTGCTTTTCGGAGACATTGTCAACGGCAACGCCGCATGGCTCGGGCGGCAGCTCGCGGACGTGGGTGTCGTGCTGAAGACCTCCACGGTGGTGGGTGACGACGTCGAGATGATCGCGGCCAGGATTGCCGAGGGCCTCGGTCGGGCGGACGCCGTCATCATGACCGGTGGGCTGGGGCCGACCCAGGACGATGTGACCCGCGAGGGGATCGCCCGGGCCGCCGGGGTGGGGCTGCGCCGGGACGCCTTCCTGGAGGCGATGCTGCGTAGGCGTTTTCGTGCGCTCGGGCGGGAGGGCCCGGCCGCCGGCGGCGTCGTGGCGCCGGAGATGAACTACCGCCAGGCGGACATACCCGAGGGTGGCGAGCCGTTACCCAACGAGGTCGGTACGGCACCCGGCATCCAGCTGGAGATGGCGGGCGGGGTGGTATATGCGATGCCCGGGGTGCCGCACGAGATGTACCCGATGTTCACCGGGTCGGTCCTGCCGGATCTGCTCCGCCGGGCGGGCGAGCCCGCGGTCGTGGTGCACCGGGTGCTGCGGACCGCCGGGGTCTGGGAGTCGGTGGTCGCCCACGCCCTCGCCGAGGAGATCGACCGGCTCGCCCCGATCGGCAACCCGACGATCGCCTTTCTCGCCAGCGGCGGTCAGACCCGGGTCCGGATCAGCGCCCGGGCCGGTGACCGGGCGCAGGCCTACACGCTCATCGAGCCGGTCGAGGCGGCGGCGCGGGCAGCCCTGGGCAGTGCGCTCTACGGCGTCGACGACGACACGTTGGAGGGAACCGTCCTGGGCCTGCTCGCAGACCGGGGCGAGACCCTCGCGGTCGCCGAGTCGTTGACGGGCGGTCTACTCGCGGGGCGCCTCACCGACGTCCCGGGCGCGAGCGCGGTGTTCCACGGCGGCGTGGTCACCTACGCAACCGACGCCAAGGTGTCGGTGCTGGGCGTCGACGCGGGGCTGCTGGCCACCAGCGGCGCGGTGTCGACCGAGGCGGCCGCGGCGATGGCCACCGGCGTCCGGGACCTGCTCGGGGCGACCCACGGGCTCGCGGTGACCGGCGTGGCCGGTCCCGACGAGCTGGAGGGCAAGCCGGTCGGGACGTTGTACATCGGTATCGCGGGGCCGTTCGGCGTGGCGACCAGGTCTGCCCGCCTGCCCGGAGACCGGCCGCAGAACCGTACCTACGCAGTTGTCCAGGCATTGGACGCTCTTCGGCGTACCCTGGCAGTTCATACGTGCCAGCCGGGATGAATCGCGGACGCGGGTTGCTTACATAGTTACATTCGCATCAACGGTCGGCCATCCCGGTGGACGGCAGGTATACGGTAAGGCCCAGCCCGAGGACGAAGGAGGAGGCACGATGGTCCTGCTCCGACGCATGCTCGGCGAGGCATTGCGCCGCCGCCGTCAAGATCAACATCGAACCCTCCGTGAGGTGTCCTCCGCCGCGAGGGTATCGCTCGGATACCTCTCCGAGATCGAACGTGGGCAGAAGGAGGCGAGTTCGGAGCTGCTCGCCGCGATCTGTGCGGCGCTCGGTGTCCGGCTGGCCGATCTGCTCCGTGAGGTGAGCGACGACCTGGAGCTCGCCGAGTTCGCCGCCGGTGGGTCGGCGCGGGTTGGCGGCCCGATGGCGGGTATGGCGCCCATGGCGGCCATGGCGGCACGCGGGGGCGGCACATCCACCGCCGTGGTGGAGCGCGCAGCTTAGCTTCGCGGCGCAGCGCCGGCGTGGGACGATCGGTGCATGGCGAACGTCGTCCGCAAGTTCTACCGCTACCTGTCTGCATCGGCGAACCGGAAGCTGGACGACCGGGCCGATCCGCGGGTCCAGATCGACCAGGCGATTACTGAGGCCCAGCGCCAGCATCAGGCACTCGTCGGGCAGGCCGCCGCCGTGGTGGGTAACCAGCGGCAGCTGGAGATGCGGATGGCACGTCAGATCGACGAGGCGGAAAGCCTGGCCGCATCCGCGCGTCAGGCCGTCATACTCGCCGATGCGGCCAATGCGAACGGCGATGCGACCGGCGGCGAACGGTACGAGCAAACCGCACGGGCTTTCGCCGGCCAGCTCGTGGCCGTGGAGGGTTCTCTGGAGGAGCTCAAGGCCCTGCACCAACAGGCCACCTTCTCGGCAGAGCAGGCCCGTCGTGCCGTCGAGGACAACACCGCGCGGTTGCAGGGGCAGCTTGCCGAGCGCGCGCGCCTGCTGACCCAGATCGAGCATGCCGCCATGCAGGAGCAGCTGAGCAAGGCCCTTGATGGAATGTCCCAGCTGACTCCGCCGGGTGACACCCCCACGCTGGCGGAGGTCCGCGACAAGGTCGAGCAGCGCTACGCGGTATCCCTGGGACGCCATGAACTTGCCTCCCAGGGCGTGGAGGCCCGGATGTTGGAGATCCGCAGGGCGACCATGGACGCGAAGGCGTCCAATCGGCTGACCGAGATCCGCACAGCGCTGTCCGCCGACAAGCGCTCCCCGGACCAGTTGGAATCCTGACCCGATGCTGGTGACCCGATGCTGGTGAATTACCTACCGGAGTGGCTGCGCGCCGACGTTGAACGCCGGAGCCTGGTACGCGGTGAGCGGCGGCTCGTCCGGGGGCACGCTCGCCGCCGGCGGCGGGCCGAGCGGTCCACCCGGCTGTGGATCGGGGTGGCCGTTGTCGCCCCGGCGATCGCGGCGGTGGAGGGCAGCTGGGGGTGGCTGGTCGTGGCGGCCGGCGCGTTGGCCCGGGCAGGCCTGGCCTGGCACCAGGCACAGGGTGCCGCGTCGTTGTCGCCCGTGGTCCTGCCGCTGCCGAGCGCACCCCTACCGTCGCGGGTACGCCTGTACGGGTCGGCCGCGGCGGACCCGTTGCAGCGCGGTGAGGCGGCAATTGCCGCGCTTGCGGCGATCATGCGGGCGTCGCCGCCGGGACCGGCCGCCGAGGCGGTCCGCGCGGCGATGGCATCGGCCGCGGAGGTGGTGGACAGCCTGCGGAATCGGGCCCAGCACGTCCTGGCCTGCGAGTCGGCGGCTCGGGCGGTTGCCGACGCCGGCCGCCGTGCCGAGATCATTTCGACGGTCTCGGACCTGGTGAGCGCGATGAACGCCGCGGTGCAGGCGTTGGACGCCATGCTGGCCGCCGCCACCGACCTGCTCGCCTCAACGGTCTCGACCGTCTCAACGCCGTTGACGCCCGGGCAGCTCGACGGTCTTGACCGCCAGACGGCCACCCTGCGGGCCTTTGCCGAGGGCTTGCGTGACCTCAGGCGCTGACCTCAGGGGCTGACCTCAGGCGCGCAGCCGCAGGCCGCCCGGAGTGTGCTGGAAGCCCGCGCGTTCCAGCGCACGGCCGAGTTCGCTGCCGAGCAGGTCATGAGCAAGCCGCAGCTGGCCGCCGGCCCTGCGGACGGTGTCCACGAGGGCGTCCGCCGCCGGCGCCAGGACCGTGGACTCGTCCGTCCAGGTCAACACGGTCCTGCCACCGCGTTCGACATACATGATTAACTCGCCGTCGACCAGGACGACCAGCGCGCCGGGCGTGCGCCCTGGTCGGTGCCCACCGCCGGCCGGTGCGGGCCATGGCAATGCCGCGCCGTAGGGGTTGGCGGGATCGGCCGCGGCCAGCACGACCGCACCCGACGGTGGCGTGGTGGCCCGCAGCCGGTCGACCGCGCCGGTGACGGCGAACTGAGCCGCCCCGAGGGACTCCACGAAGTAGCCGCGCCGGCATCGGCCGGAATCTTCGAATGCCGACAGGACGCGGTACATCCCGGCGAAGCCGCCTGGGATCCGTTCGGCTGCGACCGCACCGCGGGTGACGATCCCATACCGTTCGAGCATCGCTTCGGCCTGTGCGTGGGCTCGCAGCGTCGGATCCGGATCACGTTCAGGCAGCAGGGACCAGCGGCCGGCGACCGTCGGTGGGCCGCCGCGGCGCGGCATGGCCGGACGCGGGATGCGCTGGTTGCTCCGGTGGGTACCGCGCCCACCGCTCAGCGCGGCTCGCAATGGGGCGAAGGTGTCGTTGGTGACCAGGCCCGCCCACACCAGGTCCCACAGGGCGCTTGCGAGCGCGGTGTCGTCGAGACTGGTGACCCGGTCGGACAAGGTCCGGAAGAACAGCGCAGCCTGTCCGTCGAGGGCCGCCAGCACCGCGCCGTGCAGCGGGGTGCTGGCGGCGTCCGGTACCGCCGGGGGCAGCAGCAGGGCCGCGGCGTCCGCTGGCACCAGGGTCACCCAGCCGTCGTTGCCGGGCAGGCCGCCGGCCCCTGCCCACAGTACCTCGCCAGACACGCACAGCTCATCAAGCAGTGCCGGGCTGTAGCCCGACACCCGGCTCGGCAGGACGAACTGTTCCCAGGCGCTGGCCGGGACAAGCGCACCCTGAAGTTGTTCGACGGTCCGGGCCACCGCGTCGATGCCGTGCGAGCCCGTACCGCCGCCCCCGGGAGAGACCCCCTGCCAGCCTGGCAGAAACCGGGCGAACACCTGGACGGGTACCGGCTCGACAGCACGCCGCGACGCCGCGAGGCTGCGCCGGCGAAGTGCCCGTAGGACGCCTTCGTCACACCACTGTTCGCCGGTGCCGCCCGGGCGGAGCTCGCCGCGCACGAGCCGGCCGGTGCCGACCATCCGTTCCAGACCGGCGCTGACCACCCCGACGCCCAGACCGAACCGGTGCGCCACCGCTTCGGTGTCGAACGGCCCGTGCGTGCGGGCATATCGCGACAGCAGGTCCCCCAGGGGATCGACGACGGTCGCGGTGAAGGTCCCGGGAACACCGAGGGGAACCGGTACGCCGAGGGCGTCGCGCAGTCGCCCGGCGTCCTCGATCGCCACCCAACGTTGCGTACCAGCGATGCGCACCCGCAGCGCGCGGTGTGTGTCGGCAAGTTCGGCGAGCCAGGCCGTGGTCGCTCCCCGAGCCAGTGCCTCGGCGGTGGTGAGGTCGCCGACCACCCGCAGCAGATCGGCTGTGCCCTCGACGTCGTGCGCGCGGCGGTCGGGCGCCAGCTGTTGGAGCTCGGCCTCGAGCTGTGCCAGCACAGCCGTGTCGATCAGTTCGCGCAGATCCGCCTGACCGAGCAGCTGCGCGAGCAGGGAACTGTCCAACGCCAGTACCTGGGCCCGGCGTTCGGCCAGTGGCGTGTCACCGGCGTACATGAACGCGGCGACATAGCCGAACAGCATCGAACGGGCGAAGGGCGACGGCGTGGCGGTCTCGACCTCCACCACACGCATGGTTCGTGACGCCACGTCACGCATCAGCCCCGTCAGCGCGGGGACGTCGAAGACGTCCTGCAGGCATTCCCGCATGGTCTCCAGCACGATCGGGAAGTTGTCGAAGCGTGCCGTCACCGCCAGCAGATGGGCGCTGCGCTGGCGCTGCTGCCACAGTGGCGTTCGCCGGCCAGGGGTACGTCGGGGCAGCAGCAGCGCCCGGGCGGCACACTCGCGGAACCGACTCGCGAACAGCGCGCTCGTGCTGACCTCCGTGCGGACCACCGCGTCGATTTCGTCCGGGTCGAACACGACGACGTCGGCGGTGGGAGCGATGTCGGCGTCGGGTACCCGCGCCACGATGCCGTCGTCGGAGTGCATGATCTGTACTTCGGTGCCGTAACGGTCGCGTAGGCGTGCCCCGATGGCCAGCGCCCACGGCGCGTTCACCAGGGCGCCGAACGGAGCGTGAACCGCCAGCCGCCAGTCACCTAGCTCGTCGCGAAAGCGTTCGACGACGATCGTCCGGTCGTCCGGCAGGTGACCGGTTGCCTCCTGCTGCTCGACGAGGTAGGCGAGCAGGTTGTCGGTGGCCCACTCGTCGAGACCCGCCGCCTGGATGCGTTGGCGCGCACCTGCGGGCCCGAGACGGGCGAGTTCCCGGGTGAACGCGCCGAGCGCGCGACCCAGCTCGGCCGGCCGCCCGGGTGTGTCGCCGTGCCAGAACGGCAGCCGCCCCGGCTGTCCCGGCGCCGGGGTCACCAGTACCCGATCAGGGGTGATCTCCTCAATGCGCCAACTGGACGAGCCGAGCAGGACGACGTCACCGACCCGCGACTCGTAGACCATCTCCTCGTCCAGCTCGCCCACCCGGCTTGCCTTCTCGCCGACGAGGAAGACACCGAACAGACCCCGGTCGGGGATGGTGCCTCCGCTGGTGACCGCGAGACGACCGGAACCGGGCCGGCCGGTGAGCGTGCCGGTGGCGCGGTCCCAGACGACCCGCGGGCGCAGTTCGGCGAAGTCGTCGGAGGGGTATCGACCGGCGAGCATGTCCAGGACGGCATCCAACATCGCCGGTGGCAGGGTCGCGAACGGCGCGGCGCGCCGGACCAACGCGGCCAGGTCGTCGACCGACCACGGTTCCATGGCGACCATCGCCACGATCTGCTGGGCCAGGACGTCGAGTGGGTTGCGTCGGTAGCGCAGCTCCTCGATCGCACCGTCGCGCATCCGTTCGGCCACGACGGCGCACTCCGGGAGGTCGCCACGGTGCCGGGGCACAATCACCCCGCGGCTGACGGCTCCGACCTGGTGCCCGCCGCGCCCAACCCGCTGCATGCCCGCGGCGACGCTGGGTGGCGACTCGACCTGGATGACGAGGTCCACCGCTCCCATGTCGATGCCGAGCTCCAGACTGGAGGTGGCCACCACCGCGGCCAGCCGGCCGGCCTTCAGATCGTCCTCGATGAGCGCCCGTTGTTCCCGGCTGACGCTGCCGTGATGGGCCCGGGCCAGCGGCTGATCGGTGTGCGTGCGCGCGGTGTACGCCTCGTTCAGGTGGGCGCACAGTCGTTCGGCGAGGCGCCGCGAATTGGCGAAGACGATCGTCGAGCGGTGCGCGAGTACAAGATCGAGGATGCGTTCCTCCACGGCGGCGGGACTGTCCGCAAGGCTGGTCATGTCCGCCACCGGTACGACCACGTCGATCTGCAGCGTCTTGTCGGCCGGTGGGCATACGACCGTGACCTGGCCAGCCCCGCCGAGCAGGCGCGCGACCTCCTCGATCGGGCGAACGGTC
>NZ_CAUVXL010000218.1:0-3905 GCF_963555915.1 Protofrankia sp. Cas4 | reverse complement strand
GGCCCACCCGCTGGGCGGGGCGTTCCAACAGCGCGTCGAGGCGTTCCAGGCTGAGCGCGAGGTGCGCGCCGCGTTTGGTGCCGGCCACGGCGTGCACCTCGTCCACGATCACTGTTTCCACCGCGCGCAGCGACTCGCGGGCCTGGCTGGTCAGGATCAGAAACAACGACTCGGGCGTGGTGATGAGCACATCCGGTGGTAGCCGGCCAAGGGCCCGCCGTTCGCCGGCCGGCGTGTCGCCTGACCGGATCCCGACCCGTACGTCGGGCTCGGGTAGGCCCAGGCGTGCCGCGGCCGCCCGGATGCCGGCGAGCGGGGCGCGCAGATTGCGCTCGATGTCCACGGCCAGCGCCTTGAGCGGGCTCACGTACAGCACGCGGCACCGTCGGGACGGTTCGGCGCTCGGACCGGTGCTCGGACCGGTGCTCGGACCGGCGCGGACGAGCCGGTCCAACGACCACAGAAACGCCGCGAGCGTCTTGCCCGACCCGGTCGGCGCGACGACCAGGACGTTGGCTGCGTCACCGATCGCCTGCCAGGCACCCACCTGCGCGGGCGTGGGCGCCGGGAACACGGCGGCGAACCAGGCCCGGGTGGGCTCGCAGAACCGCGCGAGGGGGGATCGGGTGGACATGTTCCGAGTCTGCCTCGCCGGTCCGACACACTGGGGAGCGTGCGACTGACCGAGTTCTGGGCGCGGATGAACAAGCAGTTCGGTTCCGGGTACGCGGAATCGGTCGCCCGTGACCATGTGGTGGCCCGGCTCGGCGGGGTGACGGTGTCCGACGCCCTAGCCCGCGGCGACGATGTCAAGGATGTCTGGCGGGCTGTGTGTGACGACTTCGAGGTACCCGCGCGCGACCGTTGACCGGATTTGCGGCGTGTCGCCCGCGTGGTCGAACGAATGTTCGTCTACTGTGGATGGCGAGCGCCCAGGTCTGCTGCGGTCGCCGGTGACGGGAGGAGGGGCATGATCGTTTCATCCTCGACTGGTCGGTTGTCCACAGGTCCGGCCCGGCGCTCGAAACTGTCGGACCTGCCCCCTACCGTCACCAACGTGGCCAAGACTCGACGACCTCAGCCTGGAGTGATTTCCATGGCAGGACTCGACCGTGAGAAGGCGTTGGAGAACGCCCTCGCACAGATCGACAAGCAGTTCGGCAAGGGCTCGGTTATGCGGCTCGGCGACGAAACCCGCCCACCGGTCCAGGTCATCCCGACCGGTTCCATCGCGTTGGATGTGGCACTCGGCATCGGCGGGCTGCCACGAGGGCGGGTAGTGGAGATCTACGGCCCGGAATCGTCCGGTAAGACGACGGTTGCCCTCCACGCGGTCGCCAACGCCCAGGCGGCCGGCGGGATTGCCGCCTTCATCGACGCCGAGCACGCACTCGACCCTGACTACGCGGGCAAGCTCGGGGTCGACACCGATGCGCTGCTGGTCTCCCAGCCCGACACCGGTGAGCAGGCGCTGGAGATTGCGGACATGCTCATCCGATCCGGGGCGATCGACATCATCGTCATCGACTCGGTGGCCGCTCTCGTGCCCAGGGCCGAGATCGAAGGTGAGATGGGCGACAGTCATGTCGGCCTCCAGGCCAGGCTGATGTCCCAGGCGCTGCGCAAGCTGACCGGTGCTCTTTCGAACACGGGCACCACCGCCGTCTTCATCAACCAGCTCCGCGAGAAGGTCGGCGTCATGTTCGGTTCGCCCGAGACGACCACGGGTGGTAAGGCGCTGAAATTTTATGCCTCAGTACGGCTGGATGTCCGTCGTATCGAGACTCTGAAGGACGGTGCGGATGCCGTGGGTAACCGCACTCGGGTGAAAGTCGTGAAGAACAAGATGGCGCCTCCGTTCCGGACGGCGGAGTTCGACATCGTTTATGGCGCTGGCATAAGCCGTGAGGGTTCCCTGATCGACATGGGGGTCGAGCACGGGATCATCCGCAAGTCCGGAGCCTGGTACACCTACGACGGCGATCAGTTGGGTCAGGGTAAGGAGAACGCTCGATCCTTCATGCGTGACAACCCCGACATCGCCAACGAGATCGAGAAGAGGATCAAGGAAACTCTCGGCCTGGTGCCGTCGATCGACGCCGATCAGCCATCCCCACCAGCGGTTGATCTCTGACTGGCGGAAGGCGTTGATCGGTGATGCCGGTGTCGGATCGTAGCCGAGAAGAGGGCACGGACCCGGTGGAGCGGGCACGGGAGATATGCCTGCGCCAGCTTGAAGCCCGCCCACGAAGCCGCGCGGAACTGGCCGCCACGCTGGATCGCCGCGGAGTTGATCCAGAAACGGCGGAGATTGTGCTGAACCGTCTGGTCGCGGTGGGTCTGGTGGACGACAAGGCGTTCGCCGCCGCGTTGGTGTCCTCCGCCCGCGTGAACCGTGGCCTCGGTCGACGCGGTCTTGCCCACGAACTGCGGCGCCGGGGGGTGGACCCGGAGATCTCCTCGGTGGCTCTGCAGGCCGTGGACGGCCAGGACGAGGAGGCCACCGCACGAACGTTGGTACGACGCAGGCTGGCCACGATGGACGACGTGCCGGCGCAGGTGCGTGCCCGACGTCTGGCCGCGTTGCTCGATCGTCGCGGCTATCCTTCTGATCTTGTGATGCGAGTGGTCACGGAGGAACTGGAGGGTGGTGCGGCGGACTAGCATTTCTTGACCGTTCGACAGGCGCAGACCTACGCTCACCGAAGGTGAGAGGGCTCCCGCGGTGACGCGGTTCCGATAGCGTGAAACACGTTCACATGAGAGTGGTTGACCCGGATCGTGGCGCCTGCGGGCGCTGTCGTGCCCGCTTGGGCTCAACCCGCCTGTCAGTAGCGACACGGGTTGACGTTCCGGAACGGCCCGTTTCGTGGGTCCTTCGCCGCTCCGGCCCGCTACTTGCGGGCCAAGGCCGGTAGCGGGAGGAGGACCGATGGGTGTTCTCCTTGCTGTGCTTGGGGCCTGTCTGTTCATGGGTTTGGTGGTCATAGCCGTGCTGCTCCTGCGTGTACTGGGCGCGGGTGCGTTGGCGGCGCCCCGGCCTGGCACGGATGACGAGCAGCCGACCGAGCCTGTCGACACCCAACAGGCCGCTGAACGTCGCGAGCAGGCGGAACTGGAGGCCGCCGAACTTATCCGCCGAGCCGAGGAAACCGCCCGGGCGGTGCAGGAAAGGGCAGAGTCCGAATCCGCGCTGCGAGCGTCCCTTGCGGAGGCACAGGCGCATGAACTGGGTCGTAAGTCGGCCGAGACATTCCGGGTGCAGGCCGAGGCGGAGGTGCGGCAACTGCGATCTGAGCTCCACGCACAGGACGCCCGGCTCGTCCAGCGTGAACAGCGCTTGGAGGTTCGCACGGCCGCGATTGACGAACAGGCACGCCAGCTTGAGACCCGAGACCATGATCTCGCGGCTCGGGAGGCCGAGGTTGCCAGGCGTCGGGCCGAACTTGTCGACTTGGAGGAGGAACGGCGCCAGACGCTGGAGACCGTCGCCCGGCTCACCGCTGCCCAGGCGCGTGCCGAGCTTGTCAAGGTGGTCGAGGCCGATGCCCGCCGAGATGCCGCCGTGCTTATCCGTGACATCGAGGCACAAGCACGGGAGCAGGGCGAGGACAGGGCTCGGAAGATCGTGACGTTGGCTATTCAGCGCGTCGCATCGGAGGCGACCACCGAGTCGGTTGTTTCCGTGCTGCACCTGCCCAACGACGAGATGAAGGGCCGCATCATCGGCCGCGAGGGGCGCAACATCCGCTCGTTCGAGGCGGTCACCGGGGTGAATGTCATCATCGACGACACGCCGGAGGCGGTCCTGCTCAGCTGCTTCGACCCGGTGCGCCGCGAGGTTGGAAAGATCACCTTGGAGGCGCTGGTCTCAGACGGGCGCATCCACCCACACCGGATCGAGG
>NZ_CAUVXL010000217.1:2971-6969 GCF_963555915.1 Protofrankia sp. Cas4 | reverse complement strand
GTACGACAGAGCCCGGCGTGAGGTCGAGGCACGCTGTATCCGAGCCGGTGAGGACGCGCTCATGCAGACCGGGATCGCGGAGATGCACCCCGAGCTGATCGCCCTGCTCGGACGCCTGCGCTATCGGACCAGCTATGGGCAGAACGTTCTCGCGCACCTGGTCGAGTGTGCCCATCTGGCGGGGATCATGGCGGCTGAGCTGCGGCTGCCCCCAGCCCTGGCCAAGAGGGGAACATTGCTGCATGATCTTGGCAAGGCCCTGACCCACGAGGTGGAGGGCAGCCACGCCCTCATCGGTGCCGAGATCGCCCGGCGCTACGGTGAGGATGAGGAGGTCGTTCATGCTGTCGAAGCGCATCACAACGAGGTTGAGCCACGGTCGATCGAGGCCGTGCTGACCCAGGCCGCCGACCAGATCTCCGGTGGGCGACCGGGCGCTCGCCGGGAGAGCCTGGAGTCCTACGTCAAACGGCTCGAGCGCATCGAGCAGATTGCCGGCGAGCGCCCGGGTGTCGAGAAGGTGTTCGCGATGCAGGCCGGCCGCGAGGTCCGGGTGATGGTCGTATCGGATCAGGTCGATGATATTGCCACCCATATGCTGGCTCGGGACGTCGCCAAGCAGATTGAGGACGAACTGACCTACCCCGGTCAGATCCGGGTCACCGTCGTCCGGGAGACCCGCGCCGTTGAAGTCGCCCGTTAGCGGGCTGGGAGCGTCCGGCTTGCGCGCCGTAGGCTGGCTGGGTGAGTCCCCGCAGCTATCAGGTCCGGACGTTCGGCTGTCAGATGAACGTCCACGACTCCGAACGCATCGCCGGCATGCTTGAAGCTGCCGGCTACGTACCGGTCGAGACCGGAGCCGAGGTCACGCCCGATCTGGTGGTCTTCAACACATGCGCGGTCCGGGAGAACGCTGACAACCGCCTCTACGGCAATCTCGGCCAGATGTACCCGGCCAAGCAGCGCCACCCGGGCATGCAGATCGCAGTCGGTGGCTGCCTCGCACAGAAGGACCGCTCGCTGATCACCGAACGTGCCCCCTGGGTGGACGTCGTGTTCGGTACCAACAATCTACACAGGCTGCCCGTCCTGCTGGAGCGGGCCCGGCACAATGCGGTGGCCGAGGTCGAGATCGCCGAGGTGTTGGAGGTCTTCCCCAGCGCGCTTCCCGCCAAGCGGGTAGCGCACCATTCGGCCTGGGTGAGTATCAGCGTCGGCTGCGACAACACCTGCACCTTCTGCATCGTGCCGAGCCTGCGCGGCACGGAGACCGACCGTCGCCCCGGGGACATTCTCGCCGAGGTCGAGGCGCTGGTCGCCGAAGGCGTTCTGGAGATCACTCTGCTCGGCCAGAACGTGAACTCCTATGGCCGGTCGCTGGGCGACCCGGGGGCGTTCGCGACATTGCTGCGCGCCTGCGGGACGATCGACGGCCTGGAGCGGGTCCGGTTCACCTCGCCGCATCCGCGCGACTTCACCGATGACGTGATCGAGGCGATGGCGGTGACGGAGGCCGTGTGTCCGCAGCTGCACATGCCGTTGCAGTCGGGATCGGACGCGGTGCTGCGGCGGATGCGCCGTTCCTACCGCCAGGAGCGTTTCCTCGGGATCGTCGAGCGGGTACGGGCGGCGATGCCCCACGCCGCGATCACCACCGACATCATCGTCGGCTTCCCCGGGGAGACCGAGGCAGATTTTGCCGACACCCTGCATGTGGTCCGCGAGGCGCGGTTCGCCAGTGCTTTCACGTTCCAGTATTCCAGGCGAGCGGGCACCCCGGCGGCGACCATGGACGGGCAGGTCGAACCTGCGGTCGTGGCGGAGCGCTATGACCGGCTGGTGGCTGTTCAGGAGGAGATCTCCTGGGAGGCCAACCGTATGATCGTCGGTGAGCGGGCGGAGGTTCTGGTTGTCGAGGGCGAGGGACGCAAGGACGCCGCCACCGGGCGACGATCCGGCCGGGCCCGCGACGGTCGCCTTGTCCATCTCCGGCCACCAGCGTCGTCCGGCAGCTCCGATCCCGGGATACGGCCTGGCGACGTGATGGAGACTGTGATCACCAGAGCCGCACCGCACCATCTGGTGGCGGACGGGCCGCCGTTGACCCACCGGCGGACCAGGGCGGGTGACGTCTGGCAGGCCGCACAGCGCTCGCCGAGTCACGACGGCGACGCCGGGATGACTCGCCGGTCGACCGACCTCGGCATGCCTACGCGCCGCCGGTGACGCTGGTTGCGGCGGCGGTTTGCCCGCATCCACCGTTGCTCATCCCCGAGGTTGCGCGAGGCGAACCCGTGGCGGTGCGAGAGGCGGCGATCCGGGCCATCCGCCGGCTGGTCGGGTGGAACCCGGACGTCCTCGTCGTTGTCGGCGACGCCCCACGGACCGCAGCCTACGCGGCCGGTCAGTCGGGATCGCTGGCCGGTTTCGGGGTACCACGATCGGTTACGCTGGGGCGGGCGACCCACCATGGTCGGCAATGCGGTGGCCAGCCGACATCGTCGTTGTCGTTGTCGTTGACGGTCGGAGCCTGGCTGCTCGAACAGACGTCGTGGCGGGGGGACGTCGCCGGCTTCGGTGTGAGCGCGATGACCGCCGTGCGGGATGCCGTGCAGATCGGCGTCGCGTTGGCCCGCTGGGCGGCCCGGGTCGCGTTGTTGGTGATGGCGGACGGCAGCGCCAGGCGGACGGCCGCTGCACCCGGGGGATTCGACGAGCGCGCCGCGGCCCATGACGCAACGGTGGCGGCGGCGTTGGCCGCCGCCGACGCGTCCGCGCTGCTGCGGCTCGAGCCCGACCTCTCCCGTGAGCTGATGGCGGCGGGGCGTGCGTCGTGGCAGGTGCTGGCCGGCGCGAGCCTGGTTGCCGGATCGAGCAACACGCACGTACGGTCATGTGTGTCTCGCGCTGAGTACGTTGATGCACCCTACGGTGTGGGGTACGTGGTCGCCTTCTGGGAATGGGGGAGTCGCTAGCCATGCTCTCGACGCCGACGGAACTGCCACCAGGGGTGCGGCGCCTGACCTGTGCGGGTCTCGCGGCGCTGCGAGCCGGTTCCCCGGCGGACCCACCGGTCGTCCTGCTGCCCGGCTACACCGGGAGCAAAGAGGACTATCTGATGATCATGACAGGGCTGGCGCAGGCCGGGTTCAACGTCATCGCGGTCGATCAGCGCGGCCAGTACGAGTCGTCTGCCGCCGATCCGGAACGGGACTGCACGGTCACGGCTCTTGCCGAGGATGTCGGACGGGTGGTTGACGACATCGGCCAGCCGGTGCATCTGCTGGGCCATTCCTTCGGCGGTCTCGTCGCCCGCGCCGCGGTCATCAGCCGGCCCTCGTCCGCGGCGAGCCTGGTGCTGCTCTGCTCCGGCCCCGCCGGCATCGTCGGCGCCCGCCGGATCGCGCTGCGAGCCATGCGGGTCGTCTACGACCGCAGCGGTCGCGACGCGGTGTGGGCCGCGGTGCGCGCTGCGGACACCACCGTCTACCCGCCCGGCGGCCGGGAGTTCCTCGAGCATCGCTTCTTCGCCAGCAGCGATGTCGGGCTACGGGTCATGAGCGAACAGCTCCTCGACGAGCCTGACCGGGTCGGCGATCTCGCCGCCGCGACCGGCGCGGTCGACACGCCTGTTCTGGTCGCACACGGCATCGCCGATGACGCCTGGCCGCCGCATTTGCAGGCGGACATGGCGGCGCGCCTCGGTGCCCGCTACGAAGTGATCCCTGGGGCCGCGCACTCACCTGCGGCCGAGAGTCCCCGGGCTACCGAGGCTGTGTTGATCGATTTCTGGCTGAAACACGGCGAGCGCAGCGGCGAGGCCGACCGGTACCCGGGCCCGCACCTCGGTGCCGTCCGCGGTGTGCCGCAGATCGAGGACCTCGCCGTCGGCGTAGACCCGTGACACCAGATCCCCGCGGGCGAACGGTACGAGCACGCATACCTCCACCGCCGGGTGGGGCACACGTTCGGTCAGCGTCTCCACCAGGGTGGACAGG
>NZ_CAUVXL010000217.1:0-2781 GCF_963555915.1 Protofrankia sp. Cas4 | reverse complement strand
CCCTCGCCCGTGCGTGCGGACACGAATACCGCGTTCGGGATGCTTCGGCGCAGCCCGGCCAGGACCTCCGGGTCGGCGGTATCGATCTTGTTGACCACGACCAGCTCGGGGACGTCCCCGGCGTCGACGTCGTTGACCACCATGCGGACAGCCGAAATCTGTGACAGCGGATCGGGATGCGAACCGTCGACCACGTGCAGGAGGAGATCGGCGTCCGCGACCTCCTCCAGCGTCGAGCGGAACGCCTCGACGATCTGGTGCGGCAGGTGGCGGACGAAACCGACGGTGTCAGCGAGGGTGAAGGTCCGACCGTCGGGGAGCGTGGCCCGTCGCACCGTCGGGTCCAGCGTGGCGAACAGCGCATCCTCGACGAGTACGCCCGCGCCCGTCAGGCGGTTGAGCAGCGAGGACTTGCCGGCGTTGGTGTAGCCGGCGATCGTGACCGCGGGAACCCCGCTGCGTTGGCGCGACGACCGTTTCGTCGCCCGGATCGTCTTCATGTCGGCGAGCTCGCGGCGGAGCCTGGCCATGCGCGCGCGCAGCCGTCGCCGGTCAGTTTCGATCTTCGTTTCGCCAGGGCCCCGGGTCCCGATCCCACCGCCGGACCGCGACATCGACTCACCCCAGCCACGCAGCCGCGGCAGCATGTACTGCAGCTGGGCAAGCTCGACCTGCGCCTTGCCTTCCCGGGATGTCGCGTGTTGGGCGAAAATGTCCAGGATCAGCGCGGTCCGGTCGATGACCTTGACCTTGACGACGTCCTCCAGCTGGCGCAGCTGGCCGGGAGTCAGTTCACCGTCGCAGACAACGGTGTCGGCGCCGACGGCGGCAACGACCTCGCACAGTTCCCGTGCCTTGCCGGAACCGACGTACGTGGCCGCGTCGGGGGTGTCGCGTCGCTGGACGAGTGCGTCCAGGATGACCGAGCCGGCCGTGTTCGCAAGGGCCGCGAGCTCGGTCATGGAGGTCGCGACGTCCGTTGCGGTCCCGGCGGTCCACACGCCGATGAGGACGACCCGTTCCAGCCTGAGCTGCCGGTACTCGACCTCGGTGACGTCATCCAGTTCGGTTGTCAGACCCGGTACCCGGCGCAGGGCCGCCCGGTCGGCGAGATCGTGTCCCTCACCGGTGGCGTCGAAGAAGTGGTTGCGGACGTGGTCGCGGATGGAGTCCTCAATGGCGGGAAGCGTCATATCGCCCTTCTCTGACGCGGTTGGATGCCGGCGGTCGATCCCTGATCAGCCGGCGCCGGCCGGGGTGCGTATCGGTACGGTGGCGGGGGGGTGGGAGGTGGCGTGGGAGGCGGGACCCGAGCGCCCATGCCGGCGGTCCGGTCGGCCACGGCCGAGCGCGATCATCCGGGCGTCGTCAGTGGGAACGGGCGGGCAGAACAACCGGCCGGCGCCGCGGTCACAGCTCATCGCGGCCAACCTGGACGCGATGACCATGCTGTCAACGCCCTCCGCTGTCACCACCAGCCGACGTCGGTGAGCCAGCGTGATGATCGAGGCCAGTACGGCTTCACCTTCCAGATCCCGCTGCATTGCGTGGAGGAAGCGACCGTCGATCTTCACCATGTCCAGTGGCAGGACGTCAAGAGTCGACATTGAAGCATACCAGGTGCCGAAGCCGTCGACGCCGATCGCTGGTCCGAACGAACGTAGGTGGGTCAACAGACGGGGTACCCCGATGTGCGCGAGCCCAAGAGTCTGTTCGGTGAACTCCAGCCCGAGGGCTCCCGGTGGCAGCCCGCGGCCAGACACGAGGCCTGCCACCTCGACGGCGAAGTCCGGCCGGGTCAGCTGGTCGGCGGTGACGTTCACCCACAGCCGGGGCGGGCGGATGGCGGTCCCCGATGCCATCTCGTGCCACGTCCGCGCCTCCGCAACGGCGGTTCGAAGCACCCAGCGGCCGACCTGTTCGGACAGGCCTGCGGCTTCGGCGACCGGCATGAACTGCGCCGGGCTCAGCAGGCCACGGTCGGGATGCTGCCAGCGCAGAAACGCCTCCATCGCCGGAACCGACCCGTTGCGCAGGTCCACCTCGGGCTGGTAATGCAGCTGCAACGACCCGTCGTCAAACGCGGCACACAGGGCCGGGACGAGGTTCAGCTCGAGCGCGGTCACAGATGTCTCCAGACGCCGGGATGAACGGGTCGCCGGTACCCATCGCCCGTCAGGCTGAGCGGACCATGCCCGCCACCTGCTCGACGTCAGGACGGTCCAGCCAAATTATGCGGGGATCGCGGCGAAACCACGACCGTTGTCGGCGGACGAATCGGCGCGTCGCGGCAATTGTTGCAAGTCGGGCGGATTCGTCTGATTCGATCGTGCCATCCAGCCAGGCCAGAACCTGGGCGTAACCCAGCGCCCGCGAAGCGGTGCATCCGCTCCGAAGCCCCATGTCGGCGAGCATCCGGACCTCCTCGACCATGCCGGCAGCCCACATCTCCGCCACGCGGTCAGCGACCCGGGCGTCGAGCTGGGGATGATCGAGACCGATCTGAACAACGTCATAGACCGCGCGGTGCTCCGGTAGGGAGGCGGTGAAGCCGCCGGTAAGCTCCACCACTTCCAGCGCGCGCACGATGCGACGACCGTTGCCGACCAGTATGGCCGCAGCTGCCTGCGGCGCGCGTGCGGTCAGGTCGGCGTGTAACGCGGCAGCCCCACGTTCGGACAGCTCCCGTTCAAGGCGTGCTCGCACCGCCGGGTCGGTGCCGGGAAACCTGAGGTCGTCGATGACAGCTCTGATATAGAGCCCGGAGCCGCCGACGAGTAC
>NZ_CAUVXL010000216.1:0-25161 GCF_963555915.1 Protofrankia sp. Cas4 | reverse complement strand
AAGCAGAAGATTGTCGATGACTGTTCGTGCCCTTGCCTGGTACGACGCCACGTCGGCGGTGTGGGTGACGTCCCAGACGTCAAGCAGATGGTGCGGGATGCCCTTGCGGTCCCGTGGCGGCACTTTGGCTGTGCCGATGTCCATGCCGCGGTAGAGCTGCATGGAGTCGGCATTGACGATCTCACCGCCGAGGGTGGCGGCGAGATCGATCGCGAGCTCGCTCTTGCCGGCCGCGGTCGGACCGACGACCGCCACCACTCGCCCGGCCTGCTTGCGGTCGGCCCTGTCCCGGTCGGCACAACCATCCATGTTCAGACCCGGCGTAGTACCGCGACGATCCGACCGAGGATCGACGCTTCGTCGCCCGGAATTTCGGCATAGGCCGGGTTCTGCGGCTGGAGCCATGCGTGGCCGTCACGGTGACGCAACGTCTTGACCGTTGCCTCGCCGTCGATCATCGCGGCGACTATCTCGCCGTTGTCCGCGACCGGCTGCTGGCGGACGACCACCCAGTCCCCGTCGCAGATCGCGGCATTGACCATGGAGTCTCCGACAACTCTCAGCATGAACAGCGTGCCCTCGCCGACGATCTCACGGGGAAGCGGGAAGATGTCCTCCACCGCTTGCTCGGCAAGGATCGGCCCACCCGCCGCGATACGACCGAGGACGGGCACGTAGGCCGCTTCACGGCGGGCTTCCGGCGCGGCGGTGGACTCCCCGGTGCCGGCCGTCAGGGCCAGTGGCGGCCCGAGGTGAAGGCTGTCGCGTGCCGTCGGCCGTACCGGCGCGTCCGCTGAGAGCACTTCCATGGCCCGCGGACGGTGGGGGTCACGGCGCAGGAAGCCCTTCTCCTCCAGCATCTTGAGCTGATGCGCGACGCTGCTCGTGCTGGTGAGCCCGACCGCTTCGCCGATCTCGCGGACACTGGGCGGATATCCGCGGCGCTCGACGGCATTGCGGATCACCTCCAACACCTTGCGTTGGCGGGGGGTCAGGCCCGACGCGTCCGCCGGCCCATCCGGCAGGTCGCGCACGGTACCGCGCGGTGGCCGGCCACGTCGGGTGCGGTTGGGGTCGGTGGTCATACCTGCCGTTCTCCTTCGTTTTGCGGTCGTGACAGACTCCGCTCCCGGTAGACCTGGTGTTTTCGCCAGGAACCGGAGCCGGTGGCCACGACCGACATCTCATCGGTACGACCGTAACCGCAGCGACCGGATTTTTCAAACGTCTGTTCGAGCGTGTCGTGGCGATTCTGTCGGAGTCATGAGGTACAAACTCGATCAGACGTTCGATCGAACGGCTGTTCGTAGTTCGTGATCTCAAGGGGTGAAGGGCCGTGTTGAAGGGGTGCGTGGTGGAGCGGCCGGCGCTGCCTCCACTGAGATTGACCCGGCGAGGCCGGATGGTCCTGGTTGCGCTCGTCGCGATTGCCTTCTGTCTGATCTTGTCCCTCGCGCGGGTCACATCGTTGGCCGCACCGCGCGGCGGTGCGGGTTCCAGTCGTGTTCACGTGGTCCGGTCCGGAGAGACCTTATGGGGCATAGCGCGTGCGCTGGCTCCTGAGGGTGACACTCGGGTGATCGTGGCGCGGCTGGCCGGTATGAATCAGCTTGCCACCATCGATCTTGTTCCCGGGCAGGCGCTTCGCCTGCCGTGACCGTCGGACGCGCCGACGGTTTGCCAGTTCATGGTGGTGAGCCCTATGGTTAACCACAACATGTGGTAGTTGTGGAGTTGTAAGTCATCAAGATCTTGGGAGATCGTCCGTGCGATGCCCGTTCTGTCGACACCCGGACAGCAGGGTTGTCGACAGCCGCGAGGCTGAGGAAGGTGCCGCGATCCGCCGTAGGCGATCATGTTCGTCCTGCGGCCGTCGGTTCACGACGATCGAGGAGGCATCGCTGAGGGTGATTAAGCGCAGCGGTGTGACCGAGCCGTTCAGCCGCGCGAAGGTGGTCGCGGGTGTGCGCCGGGCATGTCAGGGCCGACCGGTCGAGGCCGATGCGCTGGCCCAGCTCGCTCAGCTGGTCGAGGACAGGTTGCGTGCGTCGGGAGCGGCCGAGATTCCCTCGGACGAGATCGGCCGGGCGATTCTCGGCCCACTGCAAGTTCTTGACGAGGTCGCCTACCTGAGGTTCGCCTCGGTGTATCTGGCCTTCGAGTCCCTGGCGGACTTCGAGACCGCGATCGCGGGCCTTCGGGCGCAGGCCAGATAGTTCACGGGTCGGCGAGTTGTCGTCCCTGCCGTACCCGCCAGACGCCGTACCCGCCAGACGCCGTACCCGCCAGACGCCGTACCCGCCAGACGAGGAGCGCCATGACCGAGACCCGTGGCACGAAGTCGAGCCGGCCCGCTGGTAAGACCAGCGGCCTGACGGTCGGACGTGTCCACACGTCGCCCGGCGTGCATCCCTACGACGAGGTCACCTGGGAGCTGCGGGACGTCGTCATGACCAACTGGCGGGACGGTTCGGTCAACTTCGAGCAGCGCGGGGTGGAGTTCCCCGACTTCTGGTCGGTGAACGCCACGAACATCGTCACGAGCAAGTACTTCCGTGGTGCGTTGGGCAGCGCCACCCGCGAATGGTCCCTGCGCCAGCTCATCGACCGGGTCGTGCGCACCTACGCGGCGGCCGGGTTGGAGAACGGGTACTTCGCCTCGGAGGCCGACGCCGAGGTCTTCGAGCATGAACTGGCGTGGATGCTGCTGCACCAGGTCTTCAGCTTCAACAGTCCCGTGTGGTTCAACGTGGGCACCGCGGCGCCGCAACAGGTCTCAGCCTGTTTCATCCTCGCGGTCGACGACACGATGGAGTCGATTCTCAACTGGTACCGGGAAGAGGGTCTGATTTTCAAGGGCGGGTCGGGTGCCGGGCTGAACCTGTCGCGCATCCGCTCGTCCAAGGAACTGTTGTCCTCGGGCGGCACCGCGTCCGGACCGGTGAGTTTCATGCGCGGAGCCGACGCCTCGGCTGGGACGATCAAGTCGGGTGGTGCGACCCGACGGGCCGCGAAGATGGTTGTGCTCGACGTCGACCATCCAGACATCGTCGACTTCGTCGAGAGCAAGGCACGTGAGGAAAGCAAGATCCGGGCATTGCGGGATGCCGGCTTCGACATGGATCTCGGCGGCCGCGACATCGTCTCGGTGCAGTACCAGAACGCCAACAACTCGGTCCGGGTGACGGACGAGTTCATGCGGGCGGTCGTCGACGACACCGACTTCCACCTGCGGGCCCGGATCGACGGACGGATCATCGAGACCGTCCCGGCGCGGTCGCTGTTCCATACGATCGCGCACGCCGCGTGGGACTGCGCGGATCCGGGGATCCAGTACGACGACACGATCAATGACTGGCACACCTGCCCGGACTCCGGCCGGATCAGTGCCAGCAACCCGTGCAGTGAGTACGTGCACCTGGACAACTCCAGTTGCAACCTGGCCTCGCTGAACCTGATGCGGTTCCTGCGCGACGATTTGACCTTCGATGGTGAGGCGTTCATCGCCGCCATCGAGCTGGTCATCACCGCGATGGACATCTCGATCTGTTTCGCTGACTTCCCGACCCCGGAGATCACCCGGGTGACCCGGACGTTCCGCCAGCTCGGGATCGGCTACGCCAACCTCGGCGCGCTTCTCATGGCGACGGGACGCGCGTACGACTCCGAGGGAGGCCGGGCGATGGCGGCCGCGATCACCGCGCTGATGACGGCCGTGGCCTACCGACGCTCCGCGCAGCTCGCCGGCACGGTCGGGGCCTACGACGGTTTCGCGGCCAACGCCCACGCCCATCGCCGGGTGATCCGTAAGCACGCGGCCGCGGCCGACACGGTCCGCACGGTCGGAGCGGACGATGCCCGGATACTCGCCCTGGCCGCCAGCGAATGGGCCCGCGGGCACGCCGTGGGCGAGAAGCACGGGTGGCGCAATGCGCAGGTCAGTCTGCTCGCCCCGACCGGCACGATCGGGTTGGCGATGGACTGCGACACCACCGGCATCGAACCCGACCTCGCACTGGTGAAGATGAAGAAGATGGTGGGCGGATCCAGCATGCGGATCGTCAACCAGACGGTTCCCGCCGCACTGCGGGCGCTTGGCTACACCGACGAGACGGTTGAGGCGATCGTCGAGTACGTAGCCGAGCACGGCCATGTCATCGACGCGCCGGGCCTGCGTCATGAGCATTACGAGGTCTTCGACTGCGCGATCGGCGAACGGGCGATCAGCCCGATGGGACACATCCGGATGATGGCGGCAGTCCAGCCATTCCTGTCCGGAGCCATTTCGAAGACCGTCAACATGCCGGCGGCTGCGACCGTCGAGGATGTCAAGGGGATCTATCTGGAGGGTTGGCGGCTTGGGCTGAAGGCGCTGGCCATCTACCGCGACAACTGCAAGGTCGGCCAGCCGCTGTCCGACCTGCGTGGCGCGCGGAGGTCCGCGGGCGCCGCCGCGGGCCTCGACTCCGCGGCCGCGGGCACAGCCGGCACAGCGCAGGAAGAGTACCGGCCCGTCCGCCGTCGCCTGCCGAAGATCCGGCCGTCGCAGACCGTGTCCTTCTCGGTCGGCGGCGCAGAAGGCTACATGACTGCCGGGTCCTACCCCGATGACGGTCTTGGTGAGGTCTTCATCAAGATGTCGAAGCAGGGCTCGACCCTGTCCGGCGTGATGGACGCGTTTTCCATCGCGATTTCGATCGCGCTCCAGTACGGAGTCCCGCTGGAGACCTACGTCCGCAAATTCATCAACATGCGTTTCGAGCCGGCTGGCATGACCGATGACCCTGATGTCCGAATAGCCCAGTCTGTGATGGACTACCTCTTCCGCCGCCTGGCGCTGGACTACCTACCCGAGGAGACCCGGGTGGAGCTCGGCGTGTTGAGCGCCCAGGAACGGACACAGCAGCTCACCGGACAGCATGGCGGGTCCGGCATCGTCGAGGCCGCGGAGATCCCATCGGCGGAGATCCCATCGGGGGAGTCGCTGTCGGCGCAGAACGTGGTCGACGCGCCGCTGTGCTTCACCTGCGGGGTGACCATGCGCCCGGCGGGTAGCTGTTACGTCTGCGAGCAGTGCGGCTCCACCAGCGGCTGCAGTTAGGAGGCTGCGCTCTCCGATTGCATGCATACTTGCATGTATGGTGGCTCTGCAGATTCGTGATGTTCCGGAAGAGATCCGCGACCGTCTGGCCGCGATTGCCCTGGCACGCGGTCAGTCACTGCAGACCTACCTCCTCGACATCGTGCGGGACGAGGTGCGGCGGCGTGACAACCTGGCCGTCCTGGAAAGGTTCTCACGTGGCTCCCATGGCACGCGCCTGGCGCTCGGGGATGTCGTGGACACGTTGCGAGCGGAGCGGGCCACCCGTGACTTCTCCCTGGGCGTCCCGGAAGACGAGACATGATCGTTGTTGATGCTTCCGTGTTCGCGTTCTGCCTGCTCGACGACGGCGGCATCGGCGAGCGCTGCCGTTCGGTGCTTCGTGCGGACGACCGGTGGATCGCGCCCGAGCACTGGATGGTCGAGGTGTTGTCGGTGATCCGTGGCAACCTGCTCGCTGGAAAGATCAGTCCGCGCCATGCGGCGGACGCAGTCGAGGCACTCGCCGGGCTTGAGCCGGTGGTCCCTCACACCCGTGTGCTGCTACCCCGCATATGGGAACTTCGTTCCAACCTGACCACGTATGACGCGGCCTACGCCGCAGCGGCCGAGACGTACGGCTGCGTCCTGGTGACCACCGACGGTCGAATGGCCCGCTGTGGTGTCCTCCGTTGTCCAGTCGAGATCATCACCTGATGTCCTGGCCGGGGACTGCCGGGTAGGGACATCGTTTGAGGGTTGCGGTGTCGCGATCATTTTGAGATCCGGCGGGGGTTGTTTCTGTATGGGTTGTCTGTTGTGTCTGAGCTCGATATCGACTCGTGGATGTGGAGAGCTCAAGAGATAGTTAGTTATTCACGACACACCGGCCGATCTGCAGGGTAGTCTTCGCGACAGCGGGTGCAGCGTCCCGAGGGCGAGGGTCTACACTGCTTCGTAGACCCGGCGATCGCTTACGTCCGGTTGTGTCTGAACGCGGAATGGGAGAGACGTCGCAAGGCGTTGCCCATACGTGCAAGCACCAAGACCCGCCACCCGCACCGACCTTCGGATCTGCTACTGATGACGCTGCCTGCCCTGGAACTTCACGAGCGCCCCGACGAGCCGCGTACGCGTGCCACGAGCACGCGACGTACCCGCCGGGCGGCCACTCCTGCACGCACGACGCCCGGCCGTGGCCTGGCCGCCGTGCCCGATGATACCGACGAACTCGACGTTACTCAGGTCGCCGAGCTTGTCGCGCGTGGACGCGAATCCGGCGAACTGAGTCACGCCGAACTTCGCGAAGCACTCGAGACCGCTGACCTCGGTCTTGAACTACTTCCCGTCCTGATTGCCCGGTTGACCACTCTCGGCGTCGAGGTTCTCGACGAGGAGGAGCCAACAACTGGAGCGCCGGCTGCCCGCGCAACCTCGGAGCATGCCGGAACCGCCGACCTCGTGCGTATGTACCTGCGCGAGATCGGCAAGGTACCCCTGCTCAACGCCGCGCAGGAGGTCGAACTGTCCAAGCGGGTCGAGGCTGGCCTGTTTGCCGAGTACAAGCTGGAGACCGACTCCGACCTGGAGCCGGCTCTGCGGCGTGACCTCCAGACCCTGGTCCGGGACGGGCATGCGGCGAAACAGCAGCTGGTCTCGGCGAACCTGCGTCTTGTGGTCTCGGTCGCCAAGAAGTACAGCGGTCGCGGCATGACCCTGCTCGACCTGGTCCAGGAGGGCAACCTCGGTCTGATCCGCGCGGTCGAGAAGTTCGACTACGCCAAGGGCTACAAGTTCTCGACCTACGCCACCTGGTGGATCAGGCAGGCGATCGGTCGGGCGCTGGCGGACCAGGCCAGGACCATCCGAATCCCGGTCCATGTCGTCGAGCAGATCAACAAGATTACGCGACTGCAGCGCCAGCTTGTCTCCACGCTCGGCCGGGAGCCGACCGACGAGGAGCTTGCGCTGGAGCTCGACATGCCGATCGAACAGGTCGTCGAACTCCGCCGGTACGCCCAGGACACGGTCAGCCTGGAGACCGCGGTCGGCGACGACGGCGACTCCGTTCTCGGTGACTTCATCGAGGACGCGGACGCCACCTCGCCTGCGGACGCCGCCTCCTACGGCGCCATGCAGGACGAGATCGAGGGTGTGTTGAGCGGGCTCACACCACGTGAACGTGAGGTCATGCGGCTGCGGTTCGGTCTTGCCGACGGCAAGCAGCACACGCTTGCCGAGGTCGGCAACCGTCTCGGGCTTACCCGCGAGCGGATTCGCCAGATCGAGCGCGACACCCTTCGTGAACTGCGCAAGCCGGCGGTCGCGGGCAGACTGCGCGAGTTTCTCGACTGACCCAGCCGGGGAAGTGGCACGTCCGGTGAGGTAGTGCGTTGTCGTGGTGGAGATCCCCTGTCCGGTCACCGGGCAGGGGATCTCGCTTTGCCGGGCGCTCCTATTGGGCCGCGGGTGAGATGAACGGCAGCAACGCCTCGGGGTTGGCGACCGCGCCGAGGCTGACGGCCTGCTCCAGGGGCGCGCCCAGCAGCAGCCGCCGGACCGGTACCTCCAGCTTCTTGCCGCTGTGGGTGCGCGGGATCGCGGCGACCTGCTCGACCCGGTCGGGCACATGACGCGGGCTGAGATCATGCCGGATTGTGGTCAACAGGGTGTTCATGAAGGCGCCGTCGAGCGTGGTGCCGTCGTCCAACGCGACGTACAGCACGAGTTCGCCGGGTCGCTCGGTGGTCGAGGTGTCAATCACAAGGCTGTCCGCGACGCCGGGGATGTTTTCCACCACCTGGTAGAGCTCGGCGGTACCGATCCGGACACCACCACGGTTCAGCGTCGCGTCCGAGCGGCCATATATGATCACCGATCCGTCGGGGGTGATCCGGGCCCAGTCGCCGTGGCGCCACACCCCGTTGTAGGTCGAGAAGTAGGACGTACGGAGTAGGGAGCCGTCCTCGTCGCCCCATAGGAAAAGCGGCATCGAGGGCATGGGAGCAGTGATCACCAGTTCGCCGATCTCGTTGAGGAGCTCCTTGCCGTCATCGTCGAAGATGCTCACCGCGCAACCGAGCCCGCGCATGGCGATCTCCCCTGCGTGCACCGCCACGGTGGGCAGGCCCATCGCGACCGCCGTGCACATGTCCGTGCCACCGCTGATCGATGCGAGCATGAGGTCGGAGCCGACCGCGTCGTAGACCCAGGCGTAACCGTCCGGGGACAGCGGCGCACCGGTGGAGCCGATGGTGCGTATCGCGGCGAGGTCGGCGATTTCCCGGGGGACGATGCCCGAGCGTTCACACGCGGTCAGAAAACCTGGGCTCGTTCCCAAGCAGGTGACGCGGACAGCTTCGGCGAGCCGCCACAGGGCGCCCAGGTCGGGAAATTTCGGGCTGCCGTCGAACAGAACCACGGTCGCTCCGGCCAGCAGGCCGGACACGAGCATGTTCCACATCATCCAGCCGGTGTTCGTCACCCACAGAAAGCGGTCGTCGGGGCCCAGATCGAGATGGAGTACCAACGACTTGAGGTGCTCCAGGAGGATTCCGCCATGGCCCTGCACGATTGGTTTGGGCCGGCCGGTCGAACCCGAGGAGTACAGGATCCACAGCGGCGCGTCGAAGGGGACCCGATGGAAGACGGGAAGTTCATCCTCAGACCCCGCCAGGAGATCCTCCCAGGAGATGACAGCCGGCAGAGCGGCCTGGTGGGCCCGCTCGACGGCGTCCGCGGCCAGATAGGGAATGACGACCGTCGCGCGTAGATCAGGTAGGCGTTCAGCTGCCGCGCCGAGCACACCGAGCGTGTCGAAGGAGTTGCCGCCGTAGGTGTAGCCGTCCACTCCGATGAGCACCGTCGGGGTGATCTGAGCGAAGCGGTCGGCAAGGGCGGTGGACCCGAAGTCCGGGGAACAGGACGACCAGACCGCACCGATGGCGGCGGTGGCAAGCATCGCCACCACCGCATGGACGCAGTTCGGCAGCACAGCGCACACTCGGTCGCCAGGGCTGACACCCAGGCGTCGCAGCCCGCCCGCCGCCGCCGCGACCTCGCGGCGGAGCTCGTCCCAGGAGACTACGGCGGTGGTCGCGTCCTCGCGGACAGCGATCACCGCGGGCGCGGAGCCATGGCGGGTCAGGGCGTTCTCGGCATAGTTCACCCTGGCTGTCGGGAACCACCGGGCGCCCGGCATCCGAGCGTCGGCAAGGGCCGGGCCGTCCCCGCGGTCGCCCTCGACCGCACAGAAGTCCCAGATCGAGTCCCAGAACCCATCAAGGTCGTCCACCGACCACTGCCACAGGGCGGCGGCGTCCGCCAGCGTTCGGCCGCGTTCAGTAGCCAGCCAGTGCAGATAGGCGGTGACCCCGGCGGCACGGACCCGTTGCGGGGATGGCGCCCACAGCCGCCGTCCCGAGGTATCCGTCCAGGGTCCGGCATCCGGCGCAACCTCGGGTTCATCACCGTGTCCAACAGCCACGGAGTCAGACCCTAACGAATTCGAGGCGTCGAGATGGCCGGGCTGGCCGGGTGAGGCCGCCGGCTGCGCGCAAAGGACATGCTCGCGCAGCCTTTGGCCGGGCTGGCCGGGTGGGGCCGCCGGCTGCGCGCAAGGGACATGCTCGCGCAGCCTTTGGCCTAAGGTCGAATCATGGGCGGTTCTTCGCGGCCGGACGGTTCCGCTGACGGCGATGGGTCCGGGCCGACGTTGGTCGTGTGGGACTCCGACCTGGCCGCCTACGGCTTCGGGCGCACCCACCCGCTGAACTCCGTCCGCCTCGAGCTGACCATGGACCTGGCCGCGCGTACCGGGGTGCTGGCCGGCCCCAATGTGGCGGTCCAGCCGGGCCGGCTGGCAACGGATGAGCTGATCGAGCTTGTCCACGACCCCGCCTACATCCAGGCGGTGCGCCGGGCGCCGCAATACGCCGCGCGCGGCCTGGCGGCCATGTTCGGCCTGGGAACGCCCGACAATCCCGTCTTCGAGTCCATGCACACCGCTGCCGCCCGCATCACCGGGGCGACCCTGGCCGCGGCCGCGGGCGTGTGGACGGGACGGCACGGCCATGCGGTGGCTCCCGCCGGCGGGCTGCACCACGCGATGCGGGTCGCTGCCAGCGGCTTCTGCATCTACAACGACCCGGCGGTGGCAATCGCCTGGTTGCTGCATAACGGCGCCGCCCGGGTGGCCTATGTCGATGTGGACGTCCACCACGGCGATGGTGTCCAGGCCGCGTTCTACGATGATCCGCGGGTGCTGACGATCTCGCTGCACCAGTCCGGCCGGACCCTGTTCCCCGGAACCGGTTTCCCGGACGAATCCGGGGCGGGGGAGGCCTGCGGCATGTCGGTCAACGTGGCGTTGCCGCCCCGCACCGGTGACGCCGGCTGGCTGCGGGCGTTCAGCGGCGTGGTACCGGTGCTGCTGCGTGCGTTCGCCCCTGAGATCCTGGTCACCCAGCACGGATGTGACACTCATTTCCTCGATCCGCTCGGGGATCTGACACTGTCGGTCGAAGGACAGCGTGCGTCCTACCAGACCCTGCACGATCTGGCACATGAAGTGTGCGGGGGACGATGGGTTGCCTGTGGTGGCGGCGGCTATGCGCTCGCGTCGGTGGTGCCGCGTGCATGGACGCACCTGTTGGCCATCGCCGGTCATGTGCCGCTCGACTGTTCGCGACCGGTGCCCGACGACTGGCGCCACACCGCTGACGCCCGGGTTCGTGCGGCGACCGGTGCGGCACTCACCGGCGGTTCCGTGCCCGAACGCTTCGGTGACGGCGTCGACATCGCCTTTCATCCCTGGGACGCCGGGGAGGGCGATCCGGATGACCCCTTGGACCGGGCGGTGGCGGCCACCCGACGAGAGATCCTTCCGTTGCACGGTCTCGACCCCCTCGTTGACCGATGAGTGACACGGCGCATTCGAGACATTACGAGTCGACGCAGGCTGATGCGGCGGCGAACTACCCGGCGAGGTGGGAGGCGGACGTCATCCTCGCTGACGGGGGTACCGCCCGGCTGCGTCCGGTCGTGCCCGGTGACGGTGACCGGTTGCGCGCCTTTTGGGGTCGGCTGTCGACGCGCACCATCTACTTCCGCTACTTCAGCGCGCGCGGGCCGCTCACCGACACCGACATCCAGCGGATGACTGTGCTCGACCAGCGGGTGCGCGGCGCGTTGGTCACGCTCATCGGGGACGAGATCGTGGCCATCGCCCACTGGGAGGGCACGCAGGTGGTGGCGTCCGATGCTGAGCGTGACCACGTGGACCCGGACGGGCCACCATCGGAGCTGGTGCGTCCGGCGCCGGCGGCGGAGGTCGCCTTTCTCGTGGAGGACGCGCACCAGGGACGCGGCCTGGGATCGGTCCTGCTGGAACATCTGGCGGCCGCGGCTGCCGAACGCGGGATCCGCCGTTTCGACGCCGACGTGCTCGGCGAGAACCGCCAGATGATCGGAGTTTTCCTGGATGCCGGTTACACCGTGTCGCGAACGTGGGACAGCGGTGCGGTCCGGATGTCGTTCGAGATCGCGCCGACGCAGACCTCGGTGGACGTCATGCGTGCCCGCGAACACCACGCGGAGGCCGCGTCGATCGTCCGGCTGATGCACCCCCGCTCGGTGGCGGTGATCGGGGCTTCCCGGGATCGCAACGCGGTCGGCCAGATGGTCTTCCGGCACCTGCTGGCCGGTGGGTTCGCCGGCCCGGTCTACCCCGTCAACCCCGCAGCGGCCGACGTTCCGGGCGCGGTCGCGTCCGTGCGGGCGGTTGCCTCGGTGACCGACATCGACGGTCCGGTGGACCTGGCCGTGGTATGCGTGCCACCGCGCATCGTGCCCGAGGTCATCGACCAGTGCGGTCGCAAGGGCGTTCGCGGCCTGGTGATGCTCACCGATCTCGGCGATTACCAGGCGGAGATCGAGGTCACGGCCGCGGCCCGTGCGTTCGGTATGCGCGTGGTAGGCCCGGCGAGCCTGGGTATCCAGAATCTCGCCACCGGGCTGAACGCGTCGTTGGCGGGCCGGATGCCCGCGCCCGGGCGGGTCGGCTGCTACTCACAGTCCGGACCGCTCGGCGCGACGCTGCTGGAGGCGGCCGCCGCCCGTGGGGTCGGTCTGTCGAGTTTCGTCTCGGCCGGCGACCGGGTCGACGTCAGCGGCAATGATCTTCTCCAGTTCTGGGAGGAGGATCCGGCCACCGACGTGGTCTTCATGCACGTCGAAACCTTCGGGAACCCACGCAAGTTCGCCCGGCTGGCCCGCCGGGTCGGCCGGCGCACGCCGGTGGTCGTGGTGACCAGCGGCCGTTCGACCCTGGATGACGCGTTACTACACCAGACCGGCGTGATCAGGGTTGACCGGATCTCCCAGGGTTTCGACGTCGCGCTGCTGCTAACCTCCCAGCCACTGCCGGCCGGCCGTCGGGTCGCCGTGGTCGGTGACTCCCGGGCGTTGGTCTGGCTGACCTGCCAGGCGGCGGAGGCCTCCGGCCTCGCGGTGGAGCGGATCCTCCTACCGGGCGGCACCCCGCCCGAGGCGTTCACCGAGGTTCTCATCGACGCCGCGGGTCGCGCGGACGCTCTGATCGTGACGGTGGTCCGCCTGCCGCCGGCGCAACCCGGGCCGGTCGCGAGGGCAGTCGCGGCGGCCGCCAGGCTCGTCGACGTGCCCGTCCTCGCGACGGTTCTGGGCACCGAGGTACCACCGGACCTCGCGGGTGTGCCGGGCTATCCGTCACCAGAGGGCGCCGTGGCGGCGTTGGTGCGGGCCGTGTCATACGCCGAGTGGCGCGCGGAACCGGCCGGTTCGGTGCCCGAGCTCACCCGGCGGGCCAAGGAGGCCCGGACGCTGCTCGCCGGCTGTTCCGGTCCGATCGAGGAGGCCCGGGCGGCCGATCTGCTCGACTGCTACGGCATCGACGTCCAGCCGTTCATCACCGTCACCTCCAGCGATGAGGCGGTGCTGGCCGCGGAGCGGCTCGGATGGCCGGTGGCCCTCAAAGCGCGCGCCCGTCCGTATCGGCACCGCCCCGAGCTCGGTGGGCAGCGGCTCGACCTGTTCGGTCCGGCGGCGTTGCGGGCGGCCTGGTCGGCGATGCTCACCCAACTCGATGCCGGGCAGCTCGCCACCAGCGGGTCCTTCGTGGTGCAACGGATGGCCCCGGCGGGTGTTGCGGTGGTGATCGGTTCCCTGGAGCATCCGCGGTACGGGCCGTTGGTGTCCTTCGGATTGGCGGGACCGGCCACGGATCTGCTCGGTGACCGTGCCCACCACGTCCTACCGCTTACCGACTCCGACGCGGCGCGGTTGGTGCGGTCGGTGCGGGCCGCCCCGCTGCTGTTCGGTTACCGAGGCGCGGAGACGGTCGACGTGGCAGCTCTCGAGCTCCTGCTCATGCGGGTCGCGCGGCTCGCGGATGACCTGCCGGAGGTGGCCTCGCTCACGCTGAATCCGGTGATCGTCTCGAAGTCGTCGCTCACCGTGCTCTCGGCAGAGGTCGTCGTGGGCCGCGGCCTGCCCCGCGCGGACGCCGGGCCGCGCAAACTGTGGGCACCCGTGCCCACGCACGGGCCGGACCAGATTCGCGGACCCATTAGTGATCATGTATCGCACGTGACCGGCTCCTAACGTGACGGTGGGGACGCTTCGGGCCTGGGATCGGCTCCCGGCGCGGCGTGAGACCGTGAACGAGTGGCAACCGGAGGATGGCCGGAAATGTCGGGGGTAGGGCATTGAGCACAACGTTGCCCCACCGTCCACAATCTTTTCCCATGACGACGCCGTTGCCGCAGGAGCCGCCCGGACCTCCGTCGGTCGAGTTGACCGGCGGCAACGGCCATGGCAACGGCACCGACGACGGCAGTGACGGCAGTGACGGCAGTGACGGCAGTGACACAACGGACAACGATGCTGCGGGGATCCGCGGACTCGATGCGGTGGCTACCGGCGCGGGTGCGACCGTCGATCTACTGACGGCGCTTGTCGCCCAGGCGCCGATCGGTCTTGCCCTCTATGACACCGCGGGGCGCCATCTTCAGGTCAACGACGTCCTGGCCAGGCTGAACGGCCGTCCCGCCGCGGACCACATCGGTCGCACCATGGCTGAGCTCCTGGGTGACTTCGGCCACGAGATGCACCAACTGCTGCAGCGTGTGGTCGCCACCGGTGAGCCCGTGGTTGATCTGGAGGTCAGCGTCGCGACCGGCGGCCGGCAACCGCGCCAGACCTGGACGGTCAGCTGGTATCCGGCGACCGACGCCCGAGGCGGGCTGCTCGGCGTGGTCCTGGTCGCCACGGATGTCACTACGCTGCGTGATGCCCGCAGTGAGCTGGCCCGAGGTGAGGCCCGGTGCCGGGCGCTGGCCGAGGCCGCGGACGCGGACGCCTTCCACACGGATGCTCAGGGCGGCCTGGACGTCGACCTGCCGCGCTGGCGCGCGATCACGGGCCAGCGACGTTCGGAGATCACCGGCTTCGGCTGGCTCGACGCGGTGCATGCACAGGACCGTGATCGGGTCGCGCGGGCCTGGCGGCAGGCGGTCGAGGGGCGCAGCGCCTTCGACGCGGAGTTCCGCCTCGTCGGCGCGGACGGCACGGATCGCGTCCTCGTCCTGCGACTCCTGCCCCTCACCGGAGATGATCGCCCGGTCGAATGGATCGGTACGGGGCGTGACGTCACGCAGGCACGCGCGGCCGAGGCGGTCCACAGCGAGCTGGCAGCGCGCGCGCAGAGCGCGGCCGAATGGACCGAGCGCCTCCGGCTCGTCACCGCTGCGCTCTCGCGCGCGGTTACCGTCGACGAGGTGGCTGCCGTCGTGCTCGACGCCGGGCGCCAGGCACTGGGCGCATCCGGGCGGGGGGTGGCGCTGGTCGACCAGAACAGCGACCGCCTGCGTTTCCGGTCCCTGCTCGGATATCCGCAACGGTTCGTCAGCAGTTGGTCCGACATCAACCTGGGTGCGGTTCACCCGGTGCCGGAGGCCATTCGGGGCGGTCGGGCGCTGTTCCTGTCCGGCCGGGCGGAACTGGCCGGACGCTGGCCCGTGCCGGAGCTGGTCGCGAGCATGACCGACGCCGATGAGCAGGCATGGGCGGTACTTCCACTGGCCACCGTCGACGCCCCGTTCGGCGCGCTGCTCTTCGGTTTCCACGCGCCGCACGAATTCTCCCCGCAGGATCGCACCTACCTGACCGCACTCGCCGACCAGTGCGCCCAGGCGCTGGAGCGCGCCACGCTGTTCGAGCGTGTTCTCGCCGAGGCGGCGTCGAGCTGCCGGGCGGAGGAGATGGCGCGGACCGCCGAGGGCGTCGCGCGTGAGGCCGGCCGCCGCCTGGAGCTCCTGGCCCGCGCGACCGGTGCGGTCGCGAGCGCGCTGGAGCCTGAACGGGCACTGCGGGCGCTCACCGAAGTCGTCGTCGGCGAACTCGCCGACTCCTGCGCGGTCTATCTGGTCGAATCCGGCGGAACCGCCACGGCGCCCGATGCGCCCGATGCGCCGGTCCTGCGACGGGCCGTCGCCTCGGTTCGCCCCGGCCTCACCCAGCTGCCGATGCCCCGGGCGCGTATCGGCCCGTGGCCGCAGGGCAGCCCGGTCAACCTCGCCGCACTCACCGGGCGCAGTCACATTGAACCGCTGGACGGTGCAGCGTGGTTGTCATCCACGGAGATGGCCCGCTGGATGCGACACGTGGGGGCGCACACCCTTGCCGCCGTGCCATTTATCCTGCGCGGTCAGGTGGCCGGTGTGGTCAGCCTCATGGCCGCCGGGGACCGCGCGCCGTTCACCGGGGCGGATGTCGCGTTCCTGGAGGAACTCGCCGCGCGCGCCGCGGTTGCGGTCGAACACGCCGAGCTCTACCGCCGGAGCCGGGACACCGCGCTGACGCTGCAACGCAGTCTCCTGCCGCTGGGCGTGGTCGAGCCCGAAGGACTGGAGATCGCAGCCCGCTACGTGCCGGGCGTCGCCGACACGGAGGTGGGTGGTGACTGGTTCGACGTCATCGACCTCGGTGCGGGTCGGGTGGGGCTGGTCATCGGCGATGTCATGGGCCGCGGGGTCCGGGCGGCGGCGATCATGGGCCAGCTGCGTACCGCGGTGCGTACCTGCGCACGCCTGGAGCTGTCGCCGTACGAGGTGCTGACGCTCCTGGACAGCGTGGTCTGCGAGATCGACGAGGGCCAGATCGCGACCTGCATCTACGGGGTCGTCGAGCCACACACCGGCCTGCTGACACTTGCCAACGCAGGCCATCCGCCACCGCTGGTGGTGGCCCCGGACGGGCTGGTGTCGCGGCTCTACATGGAGGTCGGCACTCCGCTGGGCCTTGGTCGCGGTGACGTCAAGGAGTACACCGTCCGGCTGCAGCGGGGCGCGTTGCTGGTGCTGTTCACCGACGGACTGGTGGAGAGCCGTGAGCGCGACATCGACGCCGGGGTGTCCGATCTGGCCGCGGTGCTCGCCCGCCAGAACGGATCGCTGAGCAGGCGGGCGGACCATACGCTGGCAGCGCTGGGGCGGGACGAGGGCCACGACGATGATGTGGCGCTGCTGCTGGTCGGACTGCCCGACACCGATGCCAGCGGGGCGACCCGCTTCGCCGAGATCGCCGTGCCCGCGGGGCCGGCCGGGCTCGGCGAGGCCCGTGGGCGTGCCCGCGAACTGCTGACGGACTGGTCGGTCGAGGCCGACATCATCGATTCGGTGGTGCTGCTGATGTCGGAGCTCATCACCAACGCCCTGGTGCACGGCCGCTCCCCGTTGTCCGCGCGACTGCGCCGGACCGGATCGAGAGTGATCGTGGAGGTCGCGGACGGTGATCCGAGGATGCCTCGACGGCGGCACGCCGACGTCGAGGACGAGGGCGGTCGTGGTCTTGAGCTGGTGTCCCTGATCGCCTCCAGATGGGGGACCCGTTCGGCCGGCGCAGGCAAGGTCGTGTGGGCGGAGATTGCCGCGCCGCTGGTGCCGTGAGCGGTTGCCGACGCTACCGGCCCGCGGATTCACCGAGAAGTGGGTCACCATCGGAGTGGGCACGGCGGCCCGGTCGGCCCTGCGCCGTGACAGGTCGCGTAACGTGAGGTCCGTGGCGGATGTGGTGTTGCGCCTGGACGCGGTAACCGTTGTACGGGATGGTGCGTCGCTGCTTTCCGACATCCACTGGACTGTCGCGGACGGTGAGCGCTGGGTTATTCTCGGGCCGAACGGCGCCGGGAAGACAACCCTGCTTCAGGTGGCGGCGAGCCGGGTTTTCCCTACTCGGGGAACGGTGGACCTACTCGGCAGCCGGCTAGGCGAGCGTGATGTCTTCGACGTCCGCAGCCGCGTGGGTCTGACGAGCTCCGCCGTGGCTGACGTCCTGCCCGCGGGCGAACGTGTTGTTGACGTGGTCATGACCGCGGCCTGGAACGTGGTCGGACGCGCCGGAGAAAAGTACGGCGACGACGACCTGGGCCGGGCGCGAGAGCTACTCGTCCAGGTCGGGTGCAGGAATCTCACCGAGCGGCGATACGGCACTTTGTCCGAAGGGGAGCGCAAACGCGTCCAGATCGCGCGTGCGCTGATGACGGACCCCGAGCTACTCCTGCTGGATGAACCGGCGGCTGGGCTCGATCTGGGCGCCCGTGAGGCCCTGCTGCGGCGCCTCACCCGGTTGGTCGCCGATCCTGGTTCGCCGGTGACGGTCATAGTCAGCCATCACGTCGAGGAGATTCCGCCGGGCATCACGCACGCACTGCTGCTGCGTGCCGGCAAGGTGGTGGCGGCCGGGGACGTCGAGGCGGTCCTGACCGGGCCGGGGCTCTCGGCCTGCTTTGGTATTCCCCTCGAGGTCGTGGCCGGCGATGGTCGGTTTACCGCCCGGCTGGCGCCCGCCATCGCCGGCCCGGCCCGCAGTTCGGCTCCGGCCTGGGCGCGGGGCGCCCGAGTCTGATCCGCCCGGCCCGGAGGCCGCGGTCCCCCTGAATCTTATCGGGAACGGGCGTCGTCCAGCAGGGCCCACAGCCACCCTGGCCCGACGCTGGCCGCGCCCGTGGCAGCGACCCTACGGCGAAGCTCGCGGTCGGCGGTGACGACGAGAACCGGACCGACCTGTCGGTGGATCTGGTCGACCACGGCATCGTCGCCCGAGCCGACCGCGTGGACAACCACAAGCCGGGCGCTGGTGGGATCCGGCCCCGCGGGAACCCCGGCTCGGGCCACGCCTTCGAGTACCACGACCAGCTGGGCGGGTGGAGCCCGGTGATGCGCCCCCTGGTGGCTCGTATCCGGGTCGAGCTCGGACGCGCGTGGGTAGAGCTCGGAGCGCCGGCGCTCGGGCAGCCAGAGTTCAGACAGCCTTTGGTGCAGGCGTAACGCGGCACCCGCGCGGTCGCGCCACCATCCGTCCGGGCGTGCTCCTATCACATTTGCGGCATCGACGATCCATGTCCGCTCATCCATCGTGCGCCCCGCTCTCCACGCTCTACCAGACCGTGAATCGGATGACCCCGGCCGCGGCCCGTTCGTGGTGTAAGACATTCGCCGGCGCGGATCCTTGATGGCGTTGCGTGGTGCTCACTCTGCCTTCCGGACCGTGACATCCTTGTCTGTGCCGACCACCGGCGTTTCGGATCGGAAGTCGCGATTCGGTGACAACACATGATCAAAATTTATCCCGACGGTGGCCTCCACCCCTTTGGGTTGACGTGACTCACGTCAACCCGAGGACTCTTGTGTGGCGGCCATGACGCCGTGCAGAGCATGTCCGTGGGCGATGCCAGTCGCGCGTGTCCGAACCAGCCGTTACAGTTCTTCCTGATGACGTGGTAATACTAGTCCCGAGAGTTCCTCGGTTCGCTGACCTGAAGGAGAGTGGCATGGCGCAGAAGACCATCGTGTCGTTGATTGACGATCTCGATGGACACGAGGCTGATGAGACTGTTCGGTTCGGACTGGACGGCGCTTCGTACGAGATCGATCTGTCCGAGAAGAACGCCACCAAGCTGCGTGAGTCGTTGGCTCCGTTCGTTGGAGCGGCGCGTCGGTCCGGTGGTCGGGCAACTGCCGCCCGGCGTGGCCCGCGTGGCGCTTCTCGCCGTACCGGGGGTACAGACCGTACTGCCGACATTCGCGAGTGGGCGCGCTCCAACGGTTACACGGTCAGTGACCGCGGTCGTATCGCATCCAACATCGTCGAGGCGTACGACAAGGCTCACTGAGTGGCTCTCGGTCGCATTCGTCCAGCTGGCCAAAGGCCGCGCGATCATAGCTCTATTTCGCGTGACCACAGGCCACAAGGGACGCGGTGCGACCGAGCAGCGGCCCATGGAGCGGTGGGGTTCTGCCGCGGTGGTGCCGGCTACGGAGGTCGGACCTCTGGTTGGTACCACTTGCGTCCCATATGGGGGTATGTGGCAACCGCTGTTTCCTGGGCGACAGGCTGAGAAGTCGACATCCTGTCGCCCAGGTCATGTGTGGCTCAGGTCCGATGCCCGACCATCCACGTTTCTACGGCCGCAGCGGCGCGAGGAAGAGCCTCGGACAGGTTGCGGCGGCCGTCGTTCGTGACGAAAATGTCGTCCTCAATCCGGATGCCGATCCCGCGCAGCTCGGGGGGCACCGTAATGTCATCGGGCTGGAAGTACAGGCCCGGCTCGACGGTCAGCACCATCCCGGCCACGAGTGGGCCGTCGCGGTAGGTCTCGTCACGGGCCTGCGCGCAGTCGTGGACGTCGAGTCCCAACATATGTGACGTTGAGTGCAGGGTATACCTGCGATGCATGCCGGCGTTCGGGGCTTGTGGGTCTTCTGCCAGCGACTCGTCAACGCTCACCGGAAGCAGCCCCCAGTCGTGTAGCGCCTGCGCTATCACCCGCATTGCCGCCCGGTGCGGGTCGCCGAACTTTGCGTCCGGTCGCACCGCGGCGATTCCCGCCTGCTGGGCCGCATGGACCACGTCGTACACCTGGCGCTGCACGTTGCTGAAATGTCCGTCCACGGGAAGGGTGCGTGTGATGTCGGCGGTGTAAAGCGAGCGGGACTCCACGCCCATGTCCAGCAGCGCGAGGTCCCCACGCTGCACCGGCCCGTCGTCACGGACCCAGTGCAGGACGGTTGCGTGGTGGCCGCAGGCCACGATCGATCCGTACCCGACATCGTTGCCGTCGACCCTCGCCCGGCGCCAGAACGTGCCTTCCAGCCACCGTTCGCCGTTGGGCAGGGTCATAGCGTGGTCCAACTCACGTACACATTCGGAAAAGCCGAGCACGGTCGCCGCGACCGCGTTCTCCAGCATCGCGGTCTCGTAGTCGTCCTTGACCAGCCGCAGCTCGGAGAGGGCCTGCGCCAGTTCCAGATCCCGGTCGGCGGGGTCGGCCGCGCCCGCCGCGGACCTGCCTGACCTGCCGGGGGAGTAACGCAGGATCTGGCGGTCCACTGCGGTGTCCAGGTCCCGCACAACCCGAGTCGTCGCCGGGGACAGTCGCCCCAGCGCGTCGGTCAGATCGTGCAGCGGCCGGCACTCGATTTCGAAGGCCGCTGATCTCTCCCGGACCCCTGGGCGCGGACCGACCCATAGTTCGCCGTAACGCCGGTCGGTGTAGAAGGCCGAGGACGAGCGGTCCGACCGGTCCGCGACATACAGCACGGCTTCGTGGCCGCCGGCCGAGCTCGGGTGGAGAATCACCACTGCGTCGGGCTCATGACAGCCGGTCAGCCAGAAAAAGTCGCTTCCCGGTCGGAACGGGTAATCTGTGTCGTTTGCGCGTACCCGGAGCCCACCACTGGGTATCACCAGTGTTTCGGCCGGGAAACGCGAGCCCAACAGGGCACGTCGTTTGGCCGTGTATGGCGCGACGTCATCACGCGACGGCGTCATCGTGGGCAACGGGGCCCATCCGCCGGCCATGAATCGAGGGAAGGCGGCCGGTGGCTGGTGATCGTGACTGGCCTGCCCCTCCGTGCCGGCTTCTCCTTCGGCCATGGCCGGGGATGACGCGACGGTTGACGTGCTGCCAGCCGCGACCGTACTGCCCGGGACCGGGGTTAGACTATCTGCGACGATAAGCACGGTGGATCTGTCGGGGGCAGGCGGGGTTCCGCCCGAGTGCGCACTCATAGTTCCAACGGTAGGCCGCGGCGCCCGATACGGGTAGCGTCGCAGGAGTGCCTGTGCCGCCGGGTCCCATGGATGGTCTTCTTGTCGTCGATCTCACTCGGGTATTGGCCGGGCCGTTCTCCACGTTGATGCTGGCCGATCTCGGCGCCCGGGTCATCAAGGTGGAACGGCCTGATCACGGAGATGACTCCCGATCCTACGGTCCGTTCATGAACGATCGGTCGCTGTACTTCGCCCGGGTGAACCGCGGCAAACAGTCGGTTGCGCTCGATCTGAGGGATCCGACCGATCACGCGACGTTACTTTCCATCATCGATCGGGCTGATGTGCTCGTCGAGAACTTCCGGCCCGGCGTGATGGACCGGCTTGGTCTGGGCTGGACCGCGATGTCAGCGCGCAATCCCCGGTTGGTATACGTGAGCATCTCGGGCTTTGGGCAGACCGGACCGTGGCGAAACCGACCCGCCTACGACGCTGTCGTGCAGGCTGCCGCCGGCATTATGTCGATCACAGGTTCGCCCGACGGCGAACCTGTCAAGCCGGGAGTGCCGATCGCGGATCTCGCTGCCGGGCTGTACGCCTTCGGTGCCATCGGAGCCGCGTTGCACGGACGGAACACGACCGGACGTGGGACCTATATTGACATCGCCATGTTCGATGCCACACTGTCGCTGCTCGAAGGTGCTGCGTTGTCCTATCTCGCCACCGGCACAACCCCGCCACGCATAGGTAACGCACATTACTCGATCGCGCCGTTCGACACGTTCGCGTGCGCGGACCGGAGTATTGTGATCTGTGCCGCGAACGACGGCCTCTTCGTCCGGCTGTGTCAGGCGCTGGATCGCGCAGATCTCGGCGCAGACCCCCGCTTCGCCACGAACGACGCCCGGCTGTCCGGCCGGGACTCGTTCAAATGCGAAGTAGAAGGCACGCTACGTACCCGGCCAGCCGCGCAATGGCTCGCGATTCTGCACGAAGCGGGCGTACCATGCGGCCTCATCAACGACGTCGCCGAAGCGGTGTCCTCGGACCAGGCCGGTTTTCGGCACATGGTGGTGGAAGCCGGTGGCCTGCCGTTGCCTGGCAATCCGGTGAAGATGCCCGGCCGGGCGGATCCCTCGACACGGCCGCCCGCTCCCGAACTCGACGCGGACGGCCCGGCCATCCGGGCGGAATTCAACGGTAACCGATGATCGCAGCTGTCGCGGGCGCGACAGCTGCGCCGGGGAACTTCTCCTCGGCCGCGGAACGTCCACAGGATTGGCGTAGGTGGCACGATGGTGCGGTGAGCGGGGGAACATGACCATGACGTGGCCTCCGGACGGCCAGGGCCAACGTGCCACCATGGGATGGCGGCCTGACGGCCGCGATGCGACGTCCACCGGGCGGCGGCTGGTCACCGTCGTGGCGGGGCTTGTCTCGCTCCTGCTGCTGCTCGTCTCCGCCGGCGGGTGGCTGGCCCTGCGCTACTACGACGGTAAGGTCACCCGCGTCCCGCTGCGCTTCCCCGCCGCGGACCGGCGGCCGGCCGACCCGGGTGGGGACACCCAGAACATCCTCCTGGTCGGTTCGGACAGCCGGGCCGGGACGGGCGGTGAGTTCGGCGAGGTCGAGGGCCAGCGGTCGGACACGACGATCCTGGCGCACCTGGACGCGAACGGTTCCACCACGCTCGCCTCGTTTCCGCGGGACCTGTGGGTGACGATCCCCGCCTACACCGATGCCTCGGGACACAACCACACCGGGGGGAGGTCGAAGCTCAACGCAGCCTTCGCCCTGGGCGGCCCGTCCCTGCTGATACGCACCATCGAGGGACTGACGAAGATACGCATCGATCACTACCTCCAGATCGACTTCATCGGTTTCCAGCGGATGACCGACGCGTTGGGTGGGGTGACCGTGTGTGTGAAGCCGCTGCCCAACGGGAGCAGGAGCAACCTCGACGACAAGATGTCGGGTTGGCATGGCCACGTGGGCGACAATTCCCTCAACGGCGAGCAGGCGCTGGCCTTCGTCCGGCAGCGTTACGGTCTGCCCGAAGCGGACCTCGACCGGATCCGCCGCCAGCAGCAGTTCATCGGCGTGATCTTTCGGGCGGCGACGTCGACCGGCACGTTGACCAATCCGGTCCGGCTCGGCTCGCTGATGGACGCGGTCACCTCGGCCGTCAGCGTTGACGACGCCACGTCGCTGGCGGACCTGGCGCCGCTCGCGGTCCGGCTTCGCGGTGTGGGGACCGGCGGTGTGCGGATGGCGACCGTTCCGACGTCGCCCGGCCAGATCGGCGGCCAGTCGGTGCTTGTCACCGATCCCGGCAAACTCGCGTCGTTCGTGGCCGGTCTGAGCGGTCCACCGCCGTCCGCCGCGTCCGCCGTCGTTCTGGTGGCTGCGGCGGTCCCTGCCCCCGCCACGCCCGCGGTGGCGCCATCGGCCGGTTCGTGTACCTACTGACCGTCGGGTGCCTGCTGGACGTGGCTCCGGCGCCGGGACCGCCACCGGGAGTGGGAGCGTGCAGTGGGGACGCCGAGCCCTGCCGGCGACGGCGGCGGGGATTCGCCGGGCGCCACCACGACCTTGGTCATCCCGTCGATGGCGGCGTTGAGTTCGGCGCCGAGCAGGACCGCGAGCGCGGTGATATAGAAGAAGAGAAGCGCCGCGACCGGCGCCGCCACCGAGCCGTAGATCAGCTCGTGGCCGAACACGGTCTCCAGGTAGAGCCGTAGCAGGTAGCTGCCGACATTCCAGACCACCATGGCCAGCAGCGCCCCGGGCAGCGCGCGCCGCCACGGTCGCCTGGACGGCAGAGCCAGGTGGTAGAGGGACGCGAGTATCGCCAGTGAGAATACGGCGACGACCGGCCAGAACAGGATCCTCAGCAGCCAGCCCACGACGTGGTGGTGTTCCGCGTCGAGTATCCGGGAGATCAGACCCGGTCCGAGGACGAGCGCCGGCAGCAGGATCACCCCACTGGCCACCTGGGCGAGGTAGAGCTGCAGTGCCAGCAGCCGGCTGCGTACCGCTGAGCGCAGCTCACGCTGTCCGGAGGCGATCGTGATCGTGTTGACGTAGGTCGCCATCGCCGACGAACCGGTCCACAGCGACAGCAGGAAACCGATCGAGATCACGTCCGGGCGTCCGTGCGTGAGGATCTCGTTGATGGTCGGGCGAACCACGTCGTCGACGACCACGGGCGTCAGCAGGTCGTTCGCCGCGGTCAGCAGGCTCTGGCGAACACTGTCGACGGCATCGGCACCGAGTGCGTCCCCGATGTACCCGATCGTGCCGAGGACCGCCAACAGCAGGGGGGGAAGGGACAGCAACTGCCAGAAGCCCGCCTCGGCCGCGAGGCCGAGAACGCGGTCGCGCCACGCCCCCGCGACGGTCTGACGGGCGAGAGTGACAACACGCATGGACACCGGTCCGCGTGAGGTGGCCAACGCCTTCGGCGGCTGGACCGGTGGCCCCGCGGGTAGCGCTCTGTTCGCCGTCGGCACGCGACCCACGGTACGGCTCCGCAATGGGGAACACGCTCAAGCTCGGCGGAAGGTGGTCCTTTTTACCTGCTGGCGAGGGGCGCCATATCGGGGTTCCTGCCGGATCGGTGAAAGCCGATCTGGCAGGTCCGGCCGCTGACGCACAGTGGGAGACGACGATTCAGGGGGAAATGGTCAGTTTGTCGGTTTCGTCATGGTATTCAGCAGCCACGGCCCGCAGCTTGGAGTCGTGGGACTTGGCGTGGTGTCGGCAGAACAGCAGTTCGCCGCCACCGGGAAGCACGACCCGCACATACGCCTGCGCGCCGCACCGGTCGCACCGGTCGAGGTTGGTCAGCGTCGGTTTGGTAGTGGTTCCAGTCACACCAGCTTCAAACACAGGTGATCCTTCTTGGTGGTGGTTCAAGCTCAGTTAACTAGAAGAAGGGCTTTGTGTCTAGTGATCCTTCAGTTTTGCTGCCCTCATTGAACGAACTGAAC
>NZ_CAUVXL010000215.1:0-13833 GCF_963555915.1 Protofrankia sp. Cas4 | reverse complement strand
GTCCGCCCCCGTGCCGCCGCCGGCTGGACCGGCGTGGGCGGCGGCACCGCGACCGGCGGGTGCGCAACCGGCGCCGGCGCAGGGACCGGCTCCTGCACAAGGGTCAGCGCGGGACCGGGCGGCCGGGTGGTGCCGGTCTGCGTGGGCAGCGGCGTGGGCAGCGGCGGTGCGGCGGGTTCGACCGGTACCTCAGGAGTCACCAGCGCCCTGGCGGCATCATCGTGTGGGCGCACCCGGCGCACCACCGGATCCCAGGTCCAGCGCGCGCACCGGCTCTCCGAGGTCAGCTGTACCAGCCAGATTCCGTCCACCCGACGCCAGGCATCCCACTGCGCGCCGTCGGGGTCGTCCTGGGCGGCCATCAGCCGGGCGTCCACAACCTCGCCCAGTGGCCGGCCCGGGGCGCCACCAGGGTCCTTGGGTAGCAGCGCCGCCCGCGCCTCCTGTACCACCCGGGCTCGCTCGGCCAGCACCGGGCCCTCGTAGCGCTCCACCCGCTCGACTGGAATGCCCGCTACCCGCGCAACCTCGGCAGTTGTCTCGCCAGCTCGCAGGCGCGCCTGGATCTCCCGTGGAGTCAGGGCGCTTTCCTGGCGTACCTCGCTGCGTCGCGCCCCGCGCAGCGCCGCTCGAAGCCGGTCGTCAACCGGTACCCGAAATTTTTCCGCGTCGGGTCCGCCCGCGGTATCGGCGAGCACGAGGTAGCCGCCGTCCTCGCTGAGCGCGACCGCTCGCAGCTCACGCATGGCGCCTCCTCATCGGCGTCGTCCGAATCCGCCGTGGCACGTTTGGTAACGGTGAGTGTCCGGATTGTCGAACCGGCCGCTCATGCTTACCACCACACCTTGCCATCGACATACCGGCGGTGTCTCACCCCGGGAGTCGACACGCTCTGTCGGCCTCCCGCCGACACCACGCTGCGCCCATCCTGGGTGGTCAGGGACGGCGGCCGCCGGGGGGCCGGGTGGCCGGCGGCCGGCGGCGCGGTGCCCGTGCCGGCGCCTTGGGACGGGCCTGGTCGCCCGCGGCGAACAGCGCGGCCCCGACAATTCCGGCATTATTCTGCAACTGGGCGGGGACCACCTTCGTGCGGATTTCGAGACGATCGAGAAATCGATCCGCCTTTCGGCTCGCGCCGCCGCCGATGATGATGAGATCGGGCCACAGCAGCGCTTCCAGCGCGCTCAGATAGCGGCTGACCCGCTTCGCCCACTTCTCCCAGGAAAGATCTTCGCGTTCGCGGGCCGCCTCGGAGGCCGAGGTCTCCGCCGCGCTTCCACCGATCTCAAGATGGCCGAACTCGGTGTTCGCAAGGAGCTGGCCATGAAGGAACAGCGCTGTGCCGATACCGGTTCCGAAGGTCGTCATGAGGACGACACCGCCGACGTCGCGACCGGCACCGAAGGTCATCTCGGCGATTCCGGCGGCGTCGGCGTCGTTGATCACCGTTACCCCGCCTGGCAGGACCGCGCCGAGGGTGGCCGCCAGGTCGGTGTCCACCCAGCTCGGGTCGACGTTCGCCGCGGTCTTGGCGATCCCGTCCTTGAGCACGGCGGGAAAGGTGGCTCCGACCGGACCCGTCCAGCCGAAGTGGTCCACCACGTCCGCAACGGTCTTGGCGATGGCGCCCGGTAGCGACGGCTGCGGCGTCGGAATCCGGATGCGGGGCGCGGCCAGTGTCCCTTCGTCGATGTCGACGGGCGCACCCTTGATGCCGGTACCACCGATGTCGACACCGAAGACCTGCATTTCGCCTGTGCCCTCCCGTTGCCGTCGACCTATATCGGGCGTACCTGGACACAGTGTCCACCGCGGCGTGCGGCACCGTGGGACTGTCCGGTCAACCCGCGCCCACTCCACCATAGATCCGCACGCCTCGCCGGCCCATCTGAGTGTGACACCGGTATCCGGGCCCGATCTCCTCGTGGGACGCCGCGGACGCCGATCGCCGATCGATCCGCCGGCGCTCTAAGCTGAGATGGTGGCATTGCGGGATTCCTTCGGTCGAGTCGCCACCGACCTGCGGGTTTCGTTGACGGACCGCTGCAATCTGCGGTGCACCTACTGCATGCCCGTCGAAGGCCTGGCGTGGTTGCCGGGGGAGGAGACCCTGACCGACGAGGAGGTACTCCGTCTCGTCCGGATAGCGGTCACCCGCCTTGGAGTGACCGAGGTCAGACTGACCGGCGGTGAGCCGACGGTCCGGCCCGGTCTGGTCGGCCTTGTCGCCCGGTTGGTGGCGTTGCGTCCGCGTCCCCAGGTGTCCATGACCACCAACGGCACATCGCTGGCCCGCCTTGCCGGTGCGCTGCGCGCCGCCGGCCTGGAGCGGGTGAACGTCTCCCTGGACACATTGCGGGCCGACCGCTACCTGGCGATTACCCATCGGGACCGGCTCGCGGACGCGTGTGCGGGTCTGGCGGCCGCGGCCGCGGCCGGGCTGGCACCGGTGAAGGTCAACGCGGTGCTGCTGCGGGACGTCAACGACGACGAGGCTGCTGCCCTGCTGCGATGGTGCCTGGAGCGGGGCTACGCCCTGCGCTTCATCGAGCAGATGCCGCTGGACCCTCAGCACAGCTGGGATCGCGGGGTGATGGTCACCGGCGCGGAGATCCTCGCCCGGCTGCGGTCGGAGTTCACCCTGACGGCACTGCCCGGTCGCGGCAGCGCGCCGGCCGAGTTGTTCGCCGTGGACGGCGGACCTGACACGGTCGGCGTGATCGGCTCGGTGACCGCACCGTTCTGCGCCGCCTGCGACCGGGTTCGTCTTACCGCCGACGGGCAGGTGCGCTCGTGCCTGTTCGCCCGCGAGGAGACCGACCTGCGCACGCCCATGCGGGCCGGGGCCGACGACGCGCACCTTGCGCAGTTGTGGGCGGGCGCGGTCCGCGGCAAGCGCGCCGGGCACGGTATTGACGACCCCGCCTTTGCGCAGCCCGCGCGACCGATGTCGGCGATCGGCGGATGAGCTGGGACGCGCTGGTGCTTGCCGGCGGAGCGGCCCGCCGCCTCGGCGGCGTGGACAAACCCGCGTTGACCGTCGGCGGCCAGACCCTGCTGGATCGTGTTCTCGCGGCGGTGGACGGCGCGCGCGAAGTGATCGTGGTCGGACCGGCGCGCCGGGTCGCGGTGACCCGCCCGGTGCGCTGGACCCGCGAACGACCGCCGGGCGGGGGACCGGTCGCCGCGCTCGCCGCCGGTCTGGAGTTGGTGTGCGCACCCTTGGTCGCCGTGCTCGCGGCCGATCTTCCGTTTCTCACCGCGGCGACGGTCGCCGCGCTCGTGCGGGCCGTGGGCGGTGGCGGTGGCGGTGGCGGTGCCGGTGGTGGCCGGGACGCAACGGGAGCCGGCCGGACCGACGATGATCCTCCGTGGGGTGCGCTCCTGGTTGATCCAGCCGGCCGGCACCAGTACCTGACCGGGGTGTGGCGGACGTCCGCGCTGCGTGCGCGTCTCCCGGCGGTGCCGGCCGGAGCGTCGATGCGGTCGGTGTTGGCGGGCCCGCGGGTACTGGTGCTACCCGCCGACGGACGTACCACCCTGGACTGCGACGCACCGGCGGACCTGGAACGGGCGCGAGGCTGGGCCAGGATGGGCCCGTGAGCGCTCGTGCTGACTGGGTGGTCGTCGCCCCCGGCGCGTTCTCAACGAGGCGGTCAGCGCACCCACGCCGGTCCGTCCTCCAGCAGGGCCCGCATGTCGATCGCCATCGTGTGGACCGCGAGCGGGTCGTCCAGCCCGGCGTTGTCCAGGGTCGACCAGGACAACACGTCCTCTTCGGCCGGCGCCTGGTGACGGCTGGGTACCGCGGCGCGGGGATCGACCGACCGTAGGCGAGGGAGGGCAAGGGTGCTCGTCGCGGCATCGGTGGCGTCCCTGCCACGGACGCCGCCTACCGGTCTGCCGGCGGCGGGATCGACCGGTGTCCCGGGTCGGGCGCGACCGGAGGATGTGACGATCGACTGGTCCAGGCCGGCGAGCCCGGCGATCACCACCAGCGCCGGCACGACGAACTGCGCGGGCCGCCACGTGGTCAGGGCGACCATGGTGAAGACGATCAAAATGGTGACCGCTCCGAGCGCGTTGCGCTGCGCGGGCGGCAACGCCGGAACCTTTCGGCCGTGTCGGTAATATCCCACCCGATCGAGTGTGCCCTATATCTCGTCCGCCCGCTGCCCTCGACCCGTCGGCGCGGCCCCGGGTAGCGCGTCGGATGCATGGTGGCGCGCGCACCAGGCGTCCCGGGGGACAGACGTCGTCGACGGCTGTTCGTCGGCGAGCAGTACCCGCAGCAACCGTGCGCGGACATCGGCGCTGGTCTCGATCGTGTGCACGACGACGGCGTACTCGTCGGTGCCCCTGGCTGCGACCAGGCGTTCTGCGTCGTGCCAGGCGTCCTCCCGCCATGCCGTCAACATCTCGATCAGATCGTCGCGGCCGAGACCGTAGCGCAGCGTCCCGTCATCCAGGTGCGGGTCGAAGCGGGCTGCCTCCTGCGCCAGCAACGGATCCATCACCCGCGCCAGGATCGCGTTGACACGGTCGTGGTCGCCCTTGTGACTGTGGCCGTCGGGACCGGCCAGGCCGAGCTCGGCGAGAACGAACGGCAGATCGCGGGTGACATGGGCGTTCATGCCGAGCAGCAGGTCACCGGCGGCTGAGAGCGTTGTGGTGGCGGCCGCGGTGAACGCCACCCGCCAGGCTGGCGGCACGTCGGTCGGACGGCCCGCCGCCCACTGGTCGAAGGCCCGGAAGTAGTACCGGGCGAACAGCGCGTCCTCGGCGTTGACCCACCCGGGATCGGCGAAGGAACCCGCGACCGCGGCCGCATCGCCGAATGCCTCGGTCGTGCGCAGATAGGCGAAGGAAAAGATCACCCGATGGTCACAGTGGTCCTCCAGTGGTCGAAGTTGGTCACGCATCGTCGTCAACGTTTCCCGCACACATGTCGGCGACCCGGTTGTGCACGGTGGGGGAAATTGATGTCCTGCAGGCTCTGCGCTGGCCTGGCCGGGCATCCCGGCCAGCAGTGAGCTAGCCGTCAGGAGCGCGGTGACTGCGATACGTAGCCATCCCATGGGGCTGCATGGTAGTTCAACTGTTACTCAAAGCATTTACAGCCGGGCGGAGAGTCGTGATAATGCTGCGCTATGTCCCTTCAAGGTCACAATCCGGAAGGTCCCGGTCGGGGCATCCTGGACACCCTCACGGAGGTCGTCTTCCAGACCGACGCCGAGGGACGCTGGACGTACCTCAACCGCGCCTGGACGACGGTGACGGGCTTCGACGTCGTCGCGTCGCTGGGGAGTCACTTCCTCGACTACGTCCACCCGGATGAGTACGACCACACGATCGCGCTGTTCATGGCGGTGGTGGCCGGTGGTTCTGATCATTGCCGGCATGTGACCCGCTACCGGACCCGCGACGGTGCCTACCTGCGCGTCGAGATCCGTGCCAACGTGCTGCGGGCGCCGGACGGTGCGGTCTCGGGCAACTCGGGGACGATTATCGATGTGAGCCGTGACCAGCATGACGCTGAGGCGGTCAGTGAACACACAGCCCTGTTGGAGCTCGTTTCCGGGGGCGTGCCGGGCGCCGAGCTTCCCGTCGGTGTCCTGGTCTACGACCGCGCGCTCGGTCTGCGCCGGACGTCGCAGGTTGTCGATCGCCTGCTCGGTGAGCGGTTACGGGTCGGCGAACCCTTGGACCGGCTGGGGATCATGCTGCGGCCCGGTGGCGAGGGCGTGGCGCTGGACGGCGAGTGGGGACTGGCCGCCACGGCGGCGCGGACCGGCCGGCCCCAGCACGGCGACGTCAATCTCCTCGGCCGCACCGACCCCGACCCCGACCCCGATGCGCGCGGTCGAGCCGGGCCCGGTCCGGCGCGGGCGTTACGGATCTCGGTGATCCCGCAGGTGGACGGGCGCCGGGAGCTGGTTGCCGTTGTGCTGCAGGATGTCACCGATCTGCAGCGGGCGGAACGGCTGCAGTCGGCCGTTGCCCAGCTCGGTCAGCGTGCTCTGGGTGGGCTGACCGTCCCGGACCTGCTCGCCGAGGCCGCCCAGGTGGTCCGCGTCACCCTGGGTCTGCCCGGTTGCGAGGTGCTGGCGGCGACCGGCCGGGACAACCCGGCCGATCCGGCACACCCGATCGCGGCGATCATTCCGGTCGCGTTGGCCTCGGATGGCCCCACGATCATCGACCGTGGGGCTGCTTTCCATGGTGTTGCGGCCCGTATCGGCGCGGCTGGCCGCAGCCACGCCGTATTGGTCGCGTACGCGCCGTACCGGCGGGAGTTCGCCCCGGATGAGGCGGCGTTCGTCCAGTCCGTCGCCAACGTGCTGGCAGCCGCGCTCGAACGGGATACCGCCGAGCGGGAGGTCCGCCACCAGGCCCGGCACGACCCGCTGACCGGGCTGGCGAACCGGGTCCTGCTGCACGACCGGATCTCGCGAGCGCTGCGCACGGTCGAGGCCGACGGCGGTGCGCTGGCCCTGCTGTTGATGGACCTCGACCGGTTCAAGGAGATCAACGACACGTTGGGTCACGGAGCCGGTGACGATGTGCTCCGCGAGGTGGCGGTACGGTTACGACGCGCCACCGGTTCGGCCGCGACAGTCGCCCGCCTCGGTGGGGACGAGTTCGCGATCCTGCTGCCGTCGGCGCCGCGGGGAGTCGCTGACGCCCTTGCCGTCGCGAGCGGTGTGCGGGCCGCCCTGGCCGAGCGTATCGATGTCGGCACCCTTCCACTGAGCGTCGAGGGAAGTATCGGGATCGCGATCGGGCCTGGTGACGGGAGCGATCCGGGAACCCTGGTGCGGTGTGCCGACGTGGCCATGTACCGGGCCAAGCAGCTCTGCGTCGGGGTCGCGGTGTACGCCCCCGATGCCGACCAGAACCGCCGCGAGCGCCTTGAACTGCTCGGCGGCCTTCGCTCGGCGATCGCGGGCGGGGAGCTGGTCCTGCACTACCAGCCCAAGGTCGACCTGCGTACCGGGCGGACCACCGCGGTCGAGGCGCTGGTCCGCTGGCAGCACCCGTCGCACGGCCTGGTCGAGCCGGGGCGTTTCGTTCCGTTCGCCGAACAGAGCAACCTGGTCAGGCCGTTGACCCGCCGGGTCCTCATGCTCGCCCTGGACCAGGCGCGATCATGGTGGGACGCGGGTCGGTTGCTGCCCGTGGCGGTGAACGTCTCGGCCCGGATGTTGCACGACGCAGAATTGATCTCGACGGTACAGGCGGAGCTGGACCGGACCGGCATGCCGCCACAGGCGCTCGAACTTGAGCTCACCGAGAGTGCCGTGATGGTGAACACCCGCAACGCGATGAACGTCATCACCCAGTTGCGCCGCGCGGGAATCCGGATCTCCGTGGATGATTTCGGGACCGGGTACTCGTCGCTCGCCTACCTGCGCGATCTTCCGGTGCACGATCTCAAGATCGACAAATCGTTCGTGCTGAACGTGGCGCGTCGCCCCAGGGATTTCTCGATCGTGCGGTCCATCATTGATCTCGCGCACAATCTCGATCTCAGGGTGGTTGCCGAGGGCATCGAGTCGGACGAGGTCTGCAGCCTACTTCGTGACCTCGGCTGTGACGAGGGGCAGGGCTTCTTTCTCGGGTATCCCGTCCCACCTGCGGATCTTGCGGCATAGGGCCTGCCCGGTGAAAGTCTTCGGGTGATCTACTGGATCTCGGTCGGTCGAGGCCGTCGAGGCCGTCGAGTCTGGTTCATGCGCTTGGTTTTCTCGGAGAAGGTGCCATCCAGGGGGCTGTGCTGCACCATGAGCAGAGCCTCACCAGATTCTGGAGGTTGGCCGTGACCGGGAGAACCAGGCTGTCCGGGGCCTCCGAGCGCGCGAAAAGTCCCATGATCGTGTACTCGTCGGCCGCCGGTACGCTGCGGGGATGCGTCGCGTTGGCGGTGTTGGCGCTTCTGGCGGCCCTCGTTCTTCTCCTCGGTTGCGGTTCGGCTCGTTACCAGTATGTGACCAACAAGGATGCCGGAACCTTTCTCAAGATCCCGAGTTCGTGGCAGCATCAGCCGATGCCCGGACCGGCCTTCGTCGGTATCGACGCCCGCAATATCAGTCCGGAGGCCGCTCGGACGCTGGCCAGTCGTGAGTGGGTCGTGGGGATTGATGCCGCGTCGAGATTCGACGACAAGAACCTCCTGCTTCCGGACGCGGCGCAACCCAAGGGATTCGTGCAGGTCCGCCAGCTTCTGCCGGAGGAGGCGGCCACGTTGTCCACCAATGACCTGCGCAACCAGCTTGTCTCCATCGACCAGGAGATCCAGGCGCAGGAGGTGGCGGTTCGCCAGGATCCGCAGCGGGCCCGGCTTGCCCCGGAGTTCCTCCTGCTGGTGGACGATCCCGTCCACCAGGGCGGGGGCGTCCACGGCGTCCATCTGGTGTACCAGCTCCACCTGGGCACGGGTCTGGTGACCGTCGACCAGACAAGCCTGCTGGACCGTGATCAGACCAGGCTGTACCAGCTTGTGTTCGCCTGTTCGTCCTGGTGCTACGACCGGCATCGCGCCGAGATCCAGAAGGTTCAGACATCGTTCACGATCAAGCCGATCACCTGAGGTAAGGATCATGAATCAGGCCCAGCCTGCGCAGCCATCCCCGCCGGTGCGCAAACCGCTGGCGCGCTGGGACAGGGTGAAGTTTCTGGTCCTGCTCGGTGCGCTGTTCGTGTTCGTGGTAGCCGCTGCCATGGCGGATAACCCGATCATGAGCTGGACCGACGCCGTGCGTGAGCAGGCGGCGGCGAGCTGGTGGCTGTTGGCGCTGATCGGGATCGAGATGGTTCGCCAGGTCCATATGTTGATCGGCGAGCGGTCGGCGCAGTACCACGTCTTCTGGACCGACAGGGTCTTCGGCCGGCTCGAGCGCGGCCTGCTCCAGCTCGACGACTGGAACCGCTACCGCATCAGCCGCGCGCTGACGTGGACGGCGGCCGTCGTGATCTTCGCGTTCGTCTACGCCCGGATCAGGCACGACTCCGTCTTTCACGCGATCATCGGGCTTCCCGGCGACAGCTGGCACGCAGCCCCGTTCGCGGTGCAGATCGTATTGATCATGTCTATCACGATCGGGCAGTTCGCGCTGCTGTTCTGGTTCCTGTCCCGCGGCGGCGTGGAGGTGTACTTCCCCGAGGACATCAAGACCCGGTTCACCGACGTCTGGGGCCAGGATCACGTCCTGTCCAGGGTCAAGGAGGCGGTCTTCTACCTGGAGAAGCCGCACGAGATCGAAAGTCGGGGCGGCTACGTACCCGGCGGCATCCTGCTGTGGGGTCCACCCGGTACCGGCAAGGCCCTGATCGCGGAGGCGGTCGCCGGTGAGACCGGGAAGCCCTACGTCTTCGTCGACCCGGGCGCGTTTCGGGCCATGTTCTTCGGCGTCGGCGTGATGAAGGTCAAGGCTCTGTTCCGCAAGCTGCGCACGCTCTCCCTGCGGTACGGCGGCGTGATCGTTTTCTTTGACGAGGCCGACACGCTGGGTAACCGTGGTCAGCCCGCCGGCAACCGGATCGGTCTGATCGACCCTGGTGACCCCTGTAACGGGATGACGTATGCGAGCACTTCGGCACGCCGCGCACTGGCGCAGGCCCGCTTCGTGGTTCCCGGCGGTGGTGGTGGCCCGTCCAGCATCGACGGAACGCTGCAGGCACTGCTCGCCGAGATATCGGGTCTGAAGAAGCCGCGTGGCTTCCTCAACCGGGTCGTGCGGCGTGCCCTGGGCATGCGCCCGAAGCCGCCGCCGAAGTACCGGATCATGGTCATGATGGCGACGAACATGCCGCAGTCGCTGGACGAGGCGCTGCTGCGTCCCGGTCGGATCGATCGCATCTACAAGGTGGGCTACCCGAGCAGGCAGGGCCGGGTACGGACCTTCAACGGCTACCTGGACAGGGTCCGCCACGAGGTGAGCGCCGATCAGGTCGAACGGCTCGCAGTGATGAGCCCGTACGCCACCGGGGCGAGCATCAAGGACATGGTCAACGAGGCGCTCATCCAGGCGATCAAGGCTGGTCGTGAGGTGGTCACCTGGCCGGATCTGCTGCGCGCCAAGTCAATCAAGGAACACGGGCTGCCTGACGACCACGAGTACGTGGAGCGGGAGCGCCACAGCATCGCCCTGCACGAGGCGTGCCATGCGGTGGTCATGTACCGACTGCAGAAGCACATGGTCATCGACATGGCGAGCATCGAGCGCCGTGGGGACACCGGCGGGTTCGTGGCCCCGGTGCCGTTGGAGGACAGGTTCGTCGACTGGCGGTCCGAGGTCGAGATCGATGTGATGACCTTTCTGGCCTCCATCGTGGGCGAGCGGATGTTCTTCGACGGTGACCACACCCAGGGCGTGGGCGCAGACCTGCACGCCGCCACCGAGCTGGTTGCCCGCAGCATCGGCCGACACGCGATGGGCAGCACCCTGACGTCCCGGCCGGCGCTGGCCGCTGCTCTTGACGCCAGTCCGGCGTACCCCGGCGGCGGCCCGGGGTACCTCGGTGACGGGTTCGTCGACGAGGTCGAGGCCAAGCTCCAGGAGCTTTATCAGCGGACCGAGGTCATCCTGTCGGACAACCGCCGGGAGGTTCTCGCAGTGACCCACGCACTGGAGACGAACAAGACCATCACCGGCGAGGACGTCGAAGCAATCATGGAGGGCACGCTCGGCCCCACCCTGGACGGCCGCCGCTACCATGAGCCCGACTTCCTCGACCTGGCGGAGGATTACCACCTCAGTGCCGTCCAGGCGCACCGGGGTCACCCCGGCGAGCAGCTGCGGCTACCCGATCTCGGCAGGGCGGCGTCCTCGGCGGGGCCGGGCTGACCGGACTGACCGGACTGACCGGACTGACCGGACTGACCGGCGGGACCGAGTAGCTGGCGCGCGCCGTACCCGGCCGCGAGGAGGGCGGCCAGCCCGCCGGTCGCCAGGCCCGCCCGGGCACCGAGCTCTTCGCTGATCCATCCGATGGTGGGACCCCCGACAGGGGTGCTGCCCAGGAAGGCCACGGCCCACAAGGCCATGATCCGGCCACGCATGTGGGGCGCGGAGGCGAGTTGCAAGGTGGCGTTCCCGATGGACAGGAACGCCACGCTGCCGGCTCCCACCAGCATCATGGCCACGGCGGCGAGATGGACATCCGGCGCGACCGAGGCCGCCAGGATGACGATGCCGAAACCGGCGGCAGCGCCGACCAGGGCGCGTGGCGTCGCCCGGCCTCGTCTGGCGACGATCAGGCCGCCCGCCACCGCGCCGACGCCCATCGCCGCGGTGAGCAGCCCGTAGGTGCCGGCGTCGCCGTGGAACACCTCGCGGCCCAACAGCGGAAGCACGACGGCGAACTCGTAGGCGAGGGTGCCGATAACCGCCATCATGACCAGCGGAACCCGCAGCGCCGGGGTTCGTAACGCGTATGCGAGGCCCTCGCGGATCTGGCCGCGGGCTCGGGGAAGCGGGGCGCGCCGGCGAAGCGAACGCGGGTCGATCCGGATCAGAGCGATGATGGCGGCCAGGTAGGACGCGGCGTTGACCATGAAACAGACGCCGGTTCCGGCGACGGCGATGAGCACGCCGGCGATCCCCGGCCCCACCGCCCTGGCCGCGTTCACCGCCACCGACTGAAGGGATACGGCGTTGGCCACCACGTCCGGGCCGACCATCTCGTGGACGAAACTCTGCCGGGTCGGGTTGTCCACCGCGTTCACGGTGCCGAGGCCGGCCGCGATGAGTGCCACCATCCACAACTGGACGACACCGGTGATGTCGGCAACAGCGAGGCTGGCGGCCAACAGCCCGGACGCGACCTGGGTATAGATCAACAAGCGCCGCTTGTCGGCCCGGTCGGCCAGCAGCCCGCCGTAGGCGCCGAACAGCAGGACCGGCAGGAACTGCGCAGCCGTGACGAGCCCGAGCACCGTCCCGGACGCCCCGAGCGAAAGCGCCAGCCAACCCTGCGCGACCATCTGCATCCAGGTCCCGACCAGCGACACGACCTGTCCGCTCAGGTAGCGGCGGTAGTTCGGCACGGACAGCGCGAGCAGTGCGCCGCCTGGCCGTGGTTCTGGCCGTGGTTCTGGTCGGGGCGGGTTGACGGTCGTGGCGTCGGGCAGCGCGGTCATCGTTCCTTCCGGTCGTCACGAGTGAGGGCTTCACCTGGGACAACCGTTGTGCCCGTTTAGTTATTTCACCTCAGCTAACTATCTCGTCGGGTGAGCCGGTGGTCTCCGTGCCGTCGTCCCGGCTGGCAGGCCCAGACGACGGCACGCGATCAATCTGGGGGATGTTCCTACAGGGGGATGTTGCCGTGGGCGCCACGGCCGGCCGGGGCCCCGGCGAGGGTTTCGGCGAGGACCGAACGGGTGGCGGCGGGCTCCACCACGGCGTCCACCACTCCCAGCTCCACTGCCCGGTCGATCCCGCCGACCGCGCGTGCGTGCTCAGCGGTGAGCTCGGCAAGCACGGTCGGTCGACGCTGAACCGGAACCTCCGCCAATGTGCGCCGGTGCAGGATTCCCACGGCGGCCTCGGCGCCCATGACCGCGACCTCGGCGGTAGGCCATGCGTACACGGCGCTCGCGCCCAGACAGCGGGCGTTCATCGCGATGTAGGCGCCGCCGTAGGCCTTTCGGGTGACCACGGTGACGCGGGGCACGGTGCATTCGGAGAACGCATAGAGCAGCTTCGCGCCGCGCCGGACCACGCCTTCCCATTCCTGGCCGACACCCGGCAGGTACCCCGGAACATCGACGAGGACGATCAGCGGCACTCCGAACGAGTCGCACATGCGCACGAAACGTGACGCCTTTTCGGCGGACGTCGCGTCGAGGCAGCCGCCGCGACGCAGCGGGTTGTTGGCGACCACGCCGACCGTACGGCCGCCGAGGCGACCGAGCGCGGTGACGATGTTCGGTGCCCACTTGGGATGGAGCTCAAGCACGTCGTCGTCGAGGACGCCGGCCACCAGCGGGTGTACGTCGTAGGCGCGACGGGCCGACTCCGGCAGGAGGCTGCCGAGGTCACGATCCTGAACTGGCCCGATTTCGCCCTGGTCGCAAAGCAGCGCGCACAGCCGCCGGGTGTGGTCGACGGCAGCCTCGTCAGAGTCGCAACTGATCGCTACCACTCCACTGCGGCGTGCGTGCACATCGGGTCCACCCAGACTGTCGGCGGTGCAGTCCTCGCCGGTCACCGTGCGGACGACGTCCGGACCGGTAACAAAGATCTTGGCATCCGGGCCCATGATGACGATGTCGGTCAGCGCCGGGCCGTATGCCGCGCCACCTGCGGCGGCACCCAGCACCAGGGACAGCTGCGGAATCCGTCCGGATGCCCGGACGGTGGCCGCGAAGACACGTCCGACACCGTCGAGGGAGGCAACGCCCTCCCGGAGCCGAGCACCGCCGGAATGCCAGATTCCCACCACCGGGATGTCAAGGCGCACTGCGGCCTCAATGGCGTGGACGATCCGAGCGCAGCCGTCACGGCCCATCGCCCCGCCCTGAATGGTTGCGTCCGTAGCAAATGCGACGACCGGATTATCGTCGACGGTGCCCTTTCCAGCCAGCACCCCGGAGCTGTCCGCCGCGGCGAAGGGTTCAAATGAATCAGGATCGAAGAACTGGGTCAGTCGAGTCGACGGGGCACGCGGGTCAATGCGTTCGAGCGTGGAGAGACTCACCTGTTGTCTCCTTGAGATCATAGGTTCTCCGGCGACGCGAAGGAGACGACTCCCCTGTTCGTGGTCGGAGGCTCGTCGGATCTCCGTGCGGACCTCATATCGTCTGGCTTTGAGGTCCGCACGGGCGAATGT
>NZ_CAUVXL010000214.1:2166-17984 GCF_963555915.1 Protofrankia sp. Cas4 | reverse complement strand
GCCGCGTCGCCGACGGTCTTGAGGCTCTTGACGTCCTCGTCGGGGATCTTCACGCCGAATTTCTCCTCGGCCGCGACCACGACCTCGACCATGGACAGCGAGTCCACGTCGAGGTCGTCGATGAAGGTCTTGTCCGCGGTGGCGTCGGCCGGGTCGACCCCGGCGACCTCCTCGAGAATCGCGGCGAGTCCTGCCAGGATCTCGGACTGCGACATGTGCGCCTCCTTCTTGGTTTAGCCCGGTACGTCAGCGTGTCGGGCGGTGCTTTCGGGGAATCCTATGGGCAGCGGACGACCTGACCGCAGTAGGTCAGGCCGGCGCCGAAGCCGAACAGTAGAACAGGATCACCCGGCTGTAGTTCCCCACCGTCGAGGATCCGACTGAACGCGAGCGGGATGCTGGCGGCCGAGGTGTTGCCGGCATCAACCACGTCGCGGGCGATGACGGCGTTTGTGGCGCCGATACCGCTTACCAGCGCATCGATTATCCGGAGATTGGCCTGATGCGGGACGACAGCGGCGAGTTCGGCGGGTGTGAAACCGGCAAGTTCGCAGGCACGCCGGATTGTCGGTGTCAACGCGAGGGCCCAACGGAACACCGTCTGACCTTCCATCCGAAACAGGTTGTCACCATACCCCGGAACGCGAATGGCGCCCGCCTTCCCGCCGTCATGGCCCCACACGGCCGGCCCGATCTCCCGCGTCGCGGCGGGTCCGACGACCGCTGCACCCGCACCGTCGGCGAGCAGGATGCAGGTCGTGCGGTCGTCCCAGTCGGTGTAGTCCGACAGCCGTTCGGCCGCGACGACCATGACGTGTCTAGCGCTGCCGGCCCGAACCATGTCCGACGCCATCGACAAGGCGTATGAGAAGCCGGCGCAACCGGCGTTGAGGTCGAGGGCGCCCGCCCGCACAGCGCCGAGGCGGTGGGCGATCTGTGGCCCGGAGCCAGGGATCTGGGACGGATTCGTGCAGGTCGCGAGCAGCACCATGTCGAGGTCGGCGGCGTCGATGCCGGCCGCGGCCAGTGCCTTCTCCGCGGCCATGCTCCCCATTGAGACGATGGTCTCGTCGGCGTCGGCGATGCGTCGGGTGGCGATACCGGTCCGCGTGCGCACCCACTCGTCCGACGTCGCGACCCGGTTGGCAAGATCGTCGTTGGTCACCACCCGGGCGGGACGGTATGTCCCCAGCCCCATCAGCCGGGACCCGGTCATCGCAGCGCTCCGACGAGTCCAGTGTCCGTCTCCCCGACAGCTGTGCCGGCCCGATCGGTACCGGCCCGATCGGTGCCGGCCGGCGGGCCGCCGTACTCGGCGACCAGCTCCCGGGCGGCGGGCAGGTCGTCGGGGGTCTTGACGGCGACGACCCGTACGCCGGGGAACTCCCTTTTGGCGATTCCCGCCAACGTGCCGGCGGGCGGGAGCTCCAGGACGGCGGTCACCCCGAGATCACGAAGCTGTGCCAGACACAGGTCCCACCGGACCGGGGCTGCCACCTGGTCCACCAGCCGGGCGACCAGATCCGGCCCGGTGCGGATGACGGCGCCATCCGCGTTGGACACCTGCGGTAGCCCGGGTGTCCGCGGGCGCAGACCCGCTGCGATCACCGCGAGGCGCTCGCGGGCAGGCTCCATGAAATGGGTGTGAAAGGCACCGGCAACCGACAGTGACCGCAGTCGGGTCCGGGGCGGCGGGTGCTCGGCGAGGGTGGCCAGCGCCTCGACCGTGCCGGCAGCCACGATCTGGCCCGCACCGTTGCGGTTCGCGGCGGTCAGGCCGAGTTGCTCAAGATGGTCGATGACGAGGTCGGGCTCGCCGCCGAGGACAGCGGTCATGCCGGTGGCGACACGCCCTGCGGCCTGCGCCATCGCGCGTCCGCGCAGCGCGACGAACACGAGCGCGCTTTCGGCGTCCAGCGTGCCGGCCAGGACGCAAGCCGTGATTTCACCCACGCTGTGGCCGGCGACGACGATATGTCCCGGGTTGATCGCAGGCAGCTGCTCGGCGGCGACCAGACCGGTCGCGACGATCAGTGGCTGGGCGAGCGCCGTGTCTCGGATTGTGTCCGCAGATGCGTGGCAGCCGACGTCGACAAGGTCGATTCCGACCGCCTCGGACCACCATCGCAATCGTGTTTCAACCCCGCCGATCTCGAGCCAGGGTTGCAGTTGACCTGGAGTCTGGGCACCTTGACCGGGCGCGAGGATAGCGAGCACCGGACTACCTAACCCTTCCCGGCCGGTGTCTGTCGCTGGCGGGCACTCACCGTTGTGTCGGCACCTCATTGTGGGTTCTCTACAAGACGATCCGGTCGTCGCACATGTTTGTTCCGCATCTACCTGCTGAAGCGGAATCTTGTGACACGGGCGACAATCGGCGGTAACACGGCCCGTGTGAGTGCCTGTTTTTGATCTTCTGGCCGGCTTCCCGAGCCCGCAGCCCCGGCCACACAAGCGATCATTCCGGCGGTCAGGTGGCGGTGAGTCGACCCAGGATGAGCGCGACGTGCAGGGTGAACCGTTCGCGGTGGTCTGTCGGATCAAGCCCGCACACGTCGGCCGCCTTACGAAGCCGGTAACGGACCGTGTTGGGATGCAGGTAGAGCGCGCGCGCCGTGGCCTCCAGCGAGGCGCCGAAGTCGAGGTAGGCACCGGCCGTCGCCAGCAGCGGCGCTCCGGCTTCGCGCAGCGGAATGTAGACCTCATCCACCAGCGCACGGCGTGCGCCGGTATCGCCGGCCAGGGCACGTTCGGGTAGGAGCGCCTGCGCCGTCACCGGCCGGGGCGCGGCCGGCCAGGCCGCGACCACGTCGGCGGCGGCCAGCGCCGCGTGCGCAGAGGATGCGGCGGCGGCCAGATCGGCGGCGACCGGGCCGATGACGACCGGACCCGGTCCACATGCGGGCAGCAGGGCTTCGGCGGCATTGAGCAGGGCGCGCTGGGCCTGGCCGCCGCCGCGGACCGACCGCGACGCCTGGTCGCCGGCGAAGTCGCCACCGACTATGACCACCAGGCGTTCGTGGTGGACACCGGTGAGCACCTCCAGCCCCGCTCCGCGTCCGAGACGGTGGACCTCGTCGACGACGACCTCGGGGGAGTGGTCCGGGGCGTCCCCGATGATCACTGCGACCGCCGGCGGGTTGCGCCATCCCAGCGCCGCCGCGCGCGAGGGCAGCGCCCGCTCGACCTCGCCCCGCACGACATGGTCGACGACGAGCGCCTCCAGCCGGGCATCCCAGGCGCCGCGCTCCTCAGCCGCGCGGGCGTAGACGACCGCACCGGCGAAGGCGATGTCACGGGAGTAGCGCAGCACATCGGCCAGCAGCCGCTGCTCGTGGTCGGGGCCGGCAAGGGCTGGCACCTCGGCTTCGATCGCCTCGACCGCCACCCGGACGAGGTCGACCAGGCGGCGGAAGGTGACCGCTCGGACGAGATCACGGGGGGCGACCCGGAAGACGTCCCCGGACAGCTCTCGGGCGTGTTCGGGCCGCCGGCACCACTCCACGAAGGAGGAGATCCCCGCCTGTACCACCATCTGGATGTCAGCCCGGTGGCGCGCCGACATGTTCGAAAACCAGGGCAGGACATCGTGCATGCGCACCACGGCCCGGCTCGCCAGCATGCCGCTGGACCGTTCGATCCGCCGGATGACCTCCTCGGCCGCGGTGGGAGCGCCCGTTTGCTCGGGCAGGGCTCCGGCGGCCACGCTCGTGGCTGAAGGAGCGTCGTTGCCCGTCGTCGGCCGCGTCACCGCTCACCACCGTCGAACATGTCTCCTCCATCATCGCGCCGCAGCCGGCCGTCCATCAACGATCCGGGGCCTTCGGCATGATGGAACCACGGCTGCCGGAACACGGTGGGACCGCGCGATCGTGCGCATTGCCGGTGGGCTAGAATTGGTCGTTGAAACGGCTGGCCCAGTTGTGGACGTTCGCGACGTACGCCCGGGTCTCGCCGAAGTCGGGGACTCCACCGGCGTCCCGGACGGCCCGCGGCCCTGCGTTGTAGGCGGCGAGGATCAATGACACGCGGTCGCCGGGCAGCTTCTGAACGAGGTCGGCGAGATGGGCCTCATAGCGCGCGGCGGACGGGATGGCGTCCGCGGGATCCAGCGGATTCGCCTTGCCGTCGGCGTTGCCGTCGACGCCGAACTGCCGCCAGGTCTCGGGCAGGAACTGCATGAGGCCCTGCGCCCCGGCGCTGGACACCGCCAGGCGGTTGAACTTACTCTCCACCCGTGCCTGACCCGCGAGCTGCGCAGCGGTGAGCACACCGTAGACGGCTGCGGCCTCCTGGAAGAGGGGGATCAGATCGGGCGGGACCCGAGCCGATGATCGGGATGTGGTACCGCCGCAGCCGGCCAGCACCGTCGCCGTCACGACCGTGACCATGAACAGAGTGAGCGTGGCGGTCCGGGGTAACAGCGCCCGCCGGGTCGTGCCGCGCACCCGGGTCCACGATTTCCACTGAGCGTTCACCCGCCCATTCTCCTGCGTCGGATGATCATATGTGTGGATCCGCTCAATCTCCCGGCCTCCCGCGTGCCGACACCGTTGTCCAGTGCGGAGGTGAAGCGATGACGGTCTCATGCATCGCAGCCGGCTGCCCGATGACTCGCGGGACAGATGATTCCAACTGGACACCTTTCGACGCCGCTGTGGATGCATGTGCTGTGATATTACTAAGGGAGATACAGTAGAAGCTAGGAGTGACGTTATTGGCATTTTGGCGAGGTCCCGGCTAGCCCTCGACGGTGGACGACCAGTTCGTGACCGGCCGTATCCATCATGGCCCGTCTTCCGTCCCGATGAGATCGCCGCGGTGACGGCCACCATGCGCCGGGGTGAGGTCACCTACTGGACGGGCCGCGAAGGACGGCGATTCGAGCGTGAGTTCGCCGACGCCGTGGGCGCTTGTCATGGGCTGGCGGTGGCCAACGGCACCGTTGCGCTGGAGATCGCTCTGCGGGTCGTCGGGATCGGGCCGGGCGACGAGGTGGTGGTGCCGGCGCGATCGGCCATCGCGTTGGTCAGCTGCGTTGCCGCACTCGGCGCCCGGCCGGTCTTCGCCGACGTCGACGGCGAGTCGCAGACGATCACCGTTGACTGCGTCCGCCGGGTTCTGACCGAGCGGACCCGTGCCGTTGTCGCCGTTCACCTCGCCGGTTGGCCGGTGGACGTCGATGCGCTGCGGGACCTGGCCGCAACCCACGGTCTTGTCGTCATCGAAGACTGCACTCAGGCACACGGCGCCACGCTGCGTGGTCGACCGGTCGGAACCCTGGGCGATATCAGCGTGTGGTCATTCGGCTGTGACAGTATTCTCAGCACCGCTGGTGAAGGCGGCATGGTCACCACCGACGACGCGGCGTACTACCGGGCCGCCTGGTCCTACACCGACCATGGCAGACGGTTCACGGTGATGGACGCGGGCCCCGGGCCGGACCCGGACGACCTGGCGGGATATGATCGCTGCGGTCCGGGCATCGTCCACGACAGCTTCGGAACCAATGCCCGCATGCACGAACTGGCTGCGGCGGTAGGCCGGACCGGGCTTGCGCACCTACCGGAGATGGTCGAGCGGCGCCGGGACAACGCCATGCTGCTCGCCCTTCGGCTACGCGACGTCGCGGCGTTGCGGCTGCCCGCACCGCCCCCGCACGTCGGCCACGCCTACTACCGCTGGTACGCGTTTGTTCGGGCTGACCTGCTTGGTGGCGGCTGGAGTCGGGACCGGGTCGTGGCGGCCGTGCGGGCGGAGGGAATCCCCTGCTTCGCCGGTTGCCGCGGGGAGGTCTACCAGGAGGCGGCCGTGCCCGAGCGGTGGCAGCCCGCGGTCCCCCTGCCGGTGGCCGGGGAACTGGGCCGCACCGCGATCGCCCTCCTCGTGCATCCGACCCTCGACCCGTCCGACATCTCCGACGCCTCCGATGCGCTTATCAAGGTCATGTCGGTGGCGGCCCCAGGGTAGTTCGCGTATCAGCGTTCGTTGGCGACCGCGGTGGGCGCGTTGTCGGGTCGGGGTTGAGTGGGGATGACAGCCGCCAGCCGCGGCTGGCGATCGAGGTCCTCGCAGCGGGCGAGCACACGCAGCGCTGCCCTGGTGCTCTCCGGCGCTCCCCACGGGTCGAGATCGAGGATGTGCCGCCGTTCGACCGGTGGCGCTGACACGTAGGAGATCAAGGGGTGATGGCGGCGGATGTCGTGTTCATCGTCGTCGAAGAGTTCCTCGTGCAGCTTTTCGCCGGCGCTGAGCCCGGTGTAGACCACCTCGACGGGGCGCGGCGCCCGAGTCGCCAGCCGCCTGGCGACATCGGCGATCCGCACGGGTTGGCCCATGTCGAGCACCAGAATATCGCCGTTTCCACCCAGCGCTCCGGCCTGGATGACCAGTTCCACGGCTTCCTCGACGGTCATGAAGTAGCGGGTGACATCCGGATGCGTGACCGTGAGCGGACCACCGGCTGCCAGTTGGCTGGCGAAGACCCTCAGTACGGAGCCCTGGCTGCCCAGGACGTTGCCGAACCTGACGCTCACGAGCACCCCACGTGCATGCTGGGCGACATGAGCGGTCAGGCGTTCGGTGATCCGCTTGGAGTAGCCCAGGACGCTCGTCGGGTTCGCGGCCTTGTCGGTCGAGATGTTGACGAACCGTTCGACGCCGACGGACACCGCGGCGTCGAGGATCGCAAGTGTCCCCCAGACGTTGGTCTTGACCGACTCGCCGGGAAAGCGTTCCAACAGCGGCAGGTGTTTGAGCGCGGCGGCGTGGAAGACCACCTGCGGCCGGTGCTGCTCGAACAGCATGTCGACGGCCTGGACATCCCGAATGTCGCACAGCACGACGGCTTCGTCGTCGGCGATCGGCTGGCCGTGGATGGACAGCTGGACGGCCCGCAGGGCTGACTCGTCGCGGTCGAGCATGATCAGCTTGCCGGGGTGGTAGCGGTGGATCTGGCGGCACAGTTCGGAACCGATCGAGCCGCCGGCTCCGGTGACCAGAACCCGCTTGCCGGTGAGATAGCCCGCAACCGAGGAGACGTCGGTCTGGATCTGGCAACGTCCCAGCAGATCGCTGAGGTCGAGGTCGCGGATGTCGCGCACGTCGACGCGGCCGTCGATGAGATCCACCACCCGTGGGAGCACCTTGACGGTGAGGCCTGCGTCCTCGGCGACCATGGTGATCTCCCGTAGCAGCGTGCCGTCGGCGCTCGGGATGGCCACCAGGAGGGTGCGCGCACCGGTCTGGGCGGCGACCGTGGCAATGGCGTCACGCCCACCGCGTACCCGGACACCGCCCAGGGCCAGGTTCCAGGTTCGGGGATCGTCATCGAGCAGTGCCACCGGCAGGTACGGGCTGTCCGGGGTGTGCAGCATCGAGGCCAACACGCGGTCGGCTCCCTCACCCGTGCCGAAGACAATGATCGGCTCGGTGTCGGGGCGGTGCCGGCGCCGGCTGCGTTGCTCGGCCAGCCGCCACAGGTAGCGGACGCCGAACATCCCGACCAGCCCCACGGCGCCGGCAAGGGGAAGGACCCCGAGCGGCAGTGGGCCGTGCCGGCCGATGGTGGCGTCGACGATGACGATCCCGACCGTGGTGAGCCCGACCGAACAGGTCAGGGCGAGTACCTCGTCGAAACCACCGAACCGGTATCGCCCGAGGTAGAGGTGCAGGGCTGTTCCGGTGAAGTACAACAGGCAGGCCGCGAGAAACGCGATCACCCAGAACTCGGCGTCGGCCACGGGTGACTGGCCGAACCGGGCAAGGTAGGCCGCGCCCAGACCGAGCGACAGACATGCCGCGTCGACGCCGATCTGTAGACCGACGCGCCAGCGCAGGTCCAGCAGGGACAGCCGGGCCACAGCCCGCCACCATCGGACTCCTCGACTGGCGACAACCCTTCGCTTCTTCATGGATCCACAGAGTAATAACTACTGATGGTAAGTGTGTGGATGTGAAACGAGTATGTTGGTCGCGCAGCGTGGTGCTGCGATAACTAGGATGCTTTGCCCGGAGAGGACAGGTCTGTTGGTGGAACTTCGGGACTATGTCAGAGCGCTCCGCCGGAGTTGGCCGCTTCTGCTGGTATGCGTCATGCTTGGTGTGCTGGTCGCCGCGGCCGTCACATGGCGGGAGGCGAAGGTCTACGCCGCCACCGAGACCCTGGTGGTGTCGTCGAACGGCGGCGACAGCGCGGCATCGGCCTACCAGGGCGGCCTGCTGTCCCAGCAGCGGGTGAAGTCCTATGTCGATCTCGTGGCCAGCGACCGCATCGCCGCGGGGGTCATCGCAAAGCTCGGACTCGACCTCTCGCCACAGGTCCTGCAGGCTCATATCAAGGCCACCGCCGTCCCCGACACGGTGTTGTTGCAGACTGTCGTGACCGACGGCGATGCTCGGCGTGCCCAGATGATCGCGACGGCGGTCGGCGAGGTGTTCTCCGCCGCCGTCGCGGAGATCGAGACGGCGACGCCGGGCAGTCCGCCGTCGGTGCGGGTGAGTGTCTGGGAGAACGCGAAGCTGCCGACCGCACCCGTGGCGCCCAGGCCCGCCCGTGCCATTTCGCTCGGCGCTGTGCTGGGCCTGCTCGTAAGCGTCGGTGCGGCCGTGGCCCGTCAGAGGCTTGACACGAGCGTGCGGACCGAGTCCGACGTCGCCGCGGCGACCGGCCTGGCGACCCTCGGTGCGGTCGCCCTGGACCCCGCGGGTGCCCGGTATCCGCTCATCGGGGCGCTGGACGCACAGTCCGCGCGGTCGGAGGGATTTCGTCAACTTCGGACGAACCTGCGGTTCGTCGACGTGGACACACCGCCTCGCGTCATCCTGGTCGCCAGCTCGATGTCCGGGGAGGGCAAGACGGCGACCGCCTGTAACCTGGCGATCACCCTTGCCCAGGCCGGGGCCAGGGTGGCCCTGGTCGAGGCGGACCTGCGCAGACCGTCGTTCGGGGAGTACCTCGGGATCGAGACGGCCGCCGGTCTCACGTCTGTGCTGATCGGTGCCGCTGACCTCGACGACGTGCTTGTGCCGTGGGGCGACGACGGCGGCCGCCTGGAGGTCCTGCCCAGCGGGCCGTTGCCTCCCAACCCCAGCGAGCTGCTCGGATCCCGCAACATGGGCGACGTGCTGGGCGAGTTGTCCCGGCGCTTCGACATTGTGCTCATCGACGCTCCGCCGGTGCTTCCGGTCACCGATGCGGCCGTGCTCGCCGCGCAGGTCGATGGCACCCTGCTGGTCGTCCGCAGTGGTAAGACCCGGCGTGAGCAGCTGACCCGGGCCAGCGATGTCCTACGGACGGTGGATGCACGGATACTGGGAGCGGTACTCAACATGATTCCCGCCAGGGAACTGGACGCCATGACCTACGGCTATCCGTCGTACAGCGGGTACTTCCAGATCAGGATGGGGCTGGGGCGGCGGCACGGCCACGACGGCGCTGCCAGCCAGGGCGCGGTCGATCCGCTGCCAGCCACGGCCGGCCACGGTGACGGCATCGCGATCGCCACCCAGCGTGAGCCGATCGACGAACCCGAACCCGTTGTCGAGGGTTCGGGGGATGATCCGGCCGACCTGACGACTCCGCTGGCACTCGATGCGAAGACGGCCGGATCCCACCGGCGCCAGCGCTACTGATGAAACCCGGGCCAAGCCCCCGGACAAGCCCCCGGACAAGCCCCCGGACAAGCCCCCTGCCGAGCACCCGGCGGCCGGCGCCGCGCTGGGGCCGGTGTTCCGCGGGGCTTCGGGCCCTGGTGGTCGCGGCCGCGGTTGTGGCGCTGCTGGGCGTCGCGGCCACCGTCTGGACGGTGGTCCGCGGCCGGCTGGCGCAAGCGCACCTGCGGGTCGCCCAGACCCAGCTCGCTCAACTCGAACGCGGGCTTTCCGCTGGTCGCGGCCTCTCGGTCGGTCAGCTCCACCGGACGACTGAGGCGATCGCCCGCGAGACGACGGCGGCCAGGCGGCTGACCCAGGGGCCGGTTTTCGCGGTAGCTGGGCGGGTGCCGTTGGTCGGCTGTCCCGTCCACACGACGCGTTCGTTGGCGGTCGCGGTCGACGATCTCGCCGTGGTCGGTCTGCCGGCCGTCGTCACGGTCGGCGCGGCTCTCCGCCCGGCTGTCCCGGCCGGCACCGGGACAGCCGGCGCAGGGACAGCCGGCGCCGGGACCGGCTTGTTGTCGCGGCTCGCCGGGGTCCGTGGCTCGATCGACACCGCGCGGACCGCGCTCGAGCAGTTCCGCCAGCGGGCTGCCCGCACGTCCACCTGCGGTGCGATCGGGCGGCTGGTCGGAATCCAGGAGGCGGTCGCGCAGGCTTGGCGGCTGAGCGCGGCCCTCGCCCGGACCGCGCAGATGTTGGATCTCGCCGGTGGCCTGCTGCGCCGATGACGGGGGCCGGCTGGCTACGATGGGCCGGGATCGTCGGTCGATCGGTGAGGAAGGCTTGTGATGAGGTCCGCTGAGATCGCGAGCCGTTGGCTTCGCTACTTCGCCGAGCGCGGGCACACGGTCGTGCCGTCGGCGTCCCTCATCGCGGACGACCCCACGCTGCTGCTCGTGAACGCGGGAATGGTTCCCTTCAAGCCGTACTTCCTCGGCGAGGTCCGCCCGCCCTACACCCGCGCGGCCAGCATCCAGAAATGCGTGCGGACCACCGACATCGAAGAGGTCGGCAGGACCACCCGGCACGGTTCCTTCTTCCAGATGTGCGGGAACTTCTCCTTCGGGGACTACTTCAAGGAGACCGTTGTCCCCCTGGCCTGGGAACTACTCACCACGCCGGTGGCGGCGGGCGGGTACGGGCTGGACGACAGCCGGTTGTGGGTGACCGTCTATCTCGACGACGACGAGACCGCTGAGATCTGGCGGTCGACGGTGGGGGTGCCGGCCGAGCGCATCCAACGCCTCGGTATGGAGGACAACTTCTGGTCGATGGGTGTGCCGGGGCCGTGCGGACCCTGTTCGGAGATCAACTACGACCGCGGGCCGGCGTTCGGGATCGACGGGGGCCCCGCCGTGAACGGCGAGCGTTACCTGGAGCTCTGGAACCTGGTCTTCATGCAGTCCATCCGCGGTGAGGGGTCGTCCAAGAAGGACTACCCGATCCTCGGCGATCTCCCGTCGAAGAACATCGACACCGGCCTCGGCCTGGAGCGTCTCGCCGCGGTGCTCCAGGGCGTCGACAACCTCTACGAGATCGACACCTCCCGGCTGATCCTCGACCGGGCCGCGGAGCTCACCGGTGCCCGCTACGGCGCCGCGGCGTCCTCTGACGTGTCGCTGCGGGTGGTTGCCGATCATGTGCGCACCTCGGTGATGCTCATCGGCGACGGCGTGCTGCCCGGCAACGAGGGACGCGGCTACGTGCTGCGCCGGATGATGCGCCGCGCGATTCGCAACATGCGCCTGCTCGGTGCACCGGACGCGACCATGCCCGAGATGGTCGCGGTCACGATCGAGGCGATGGGCCCGCAGTATCCCGAACTTGTCACCGACCGGGCGCGGATCGACTCGGTGGCGACCGCCGAGGAGGCGTCGTTCCTGGCGACGCTGCGCACCGGGACGTCCATCTTCGATCTGGCGGCGAGCGAGACGAAGAAGGCGGGCGGCGGTGTACTCACCGGTGCGCGGGCCTTCCAGCTGCACGACACGTTCGGGTTTCCCATCGATCTCACCCTGGAGATGGCGGCCGAGCAGGGCCTGACCGTTGACGCGGAGGGCTTTCGCCGGCTCATGGGCGAGCAGCGTGAGCGTGCCAAGGCCGATGCCCGGGCGAAGAAGACCGGGCATGTGGACACCTCGGCGTACCGGGACGTGCTGGCGGCGGTCGGCCCGTCGGTGTTCACCGGGTATGACAGCGCCGCCGGGGACGCCGTCGTCCGCGGGCTGCTGGTGGCCGGGTCACCCGCCCGCGAGGCCGGCGAGGGAAGCGATGTCGAGGTCGTGCTCGACCGCACGCCGTTCTATGCCGAGGGCGGTGGCCAGCTGGCTGACAGCGGCGCGGTCCGCCTCGACGACGGTACCGAGATCGAGATCTTCGATGTGCAGAAGCCGCTACCAGGACTGATCGTCCATCGTGGTCGGGTGCGCTCGGGCGGGGTCACGGTCGGGATGCACGCGCGGGCCGAGATCGACCCCGCCCGGCGGGGGGCGATCTCGCGGTCCCACAGCGCCACCCACCTGACCCACCAGGCCCTGCGGGACGCGCTGGGCCCGAGCGCCGCGCAGGCCGGCTCGGAGAACTCGCCCGGCCGGTTCCGCTTCGACTTCTCCTGCGCCGGTGCGGTGCCGGTGTCGGTGCTGGCCGACGTGGAGGAGACGATCAACCAGGTGCTGATCGAGGATCTCGATGTGCACGCCGAGGTGATGAACGCCGACGAGGCACGCCGGACCGGCGCCATCGCGATGTTCGGCGAGAAGTACGGCGACCGGGTGCGGGTCGTCTCGATCGGCGAGTACTCCCGTGAGCTCTGTGGTGGCACGCATGTGCGCCGTTCCGGGCAGCTCGGCCTGGTCAAGCTGTTGGGCGAGTCCTCGGTCGGGGCGGGGGTCCGGCGGGTGGAGGCCCTGGTCGGCCTGGACGCCTACCGCTACCTGGCCCGCGAGGCCGTGCTCGTCGCGCAGATCACCGATGTGCTCAAGGCGCCCCGGGCCGAGGTGCCCGAGCGTCTGGCCGGGGTGCTCGGGCGGTTGCGCGACGCCGAGAAGGAGCTGGAGAAGCTGCGGGCCGCACAGGTGCTGGCCGCGGCGGGTGACCTCGCGAGCGCAGCCGAGGACGTCGGCGGGGTCGCGCTCGTCGCCCACCATGCGCCGGACGGCACATCCGCGGATGATCTTCGTAGGCTCGTCCTCGACATCCGCGGCAGAGTCGCCGCCGACCGTCCGGTGGTCGTCGCGGCGGCGGCCGCGGTGGACCGGCGTCCGGTCATCGTGGTGGGTACGAGCGCTTCCGCGCGTGACCGCGGGATCAAGGCCGGGGAGCTCGTCCGCGGCGCCGCGAAGGTCCTCGGCGGTGGCGGTGGGGGCAAGGACGACCTCGCCCAGGGCGGTGGCACCGACCCGACGGCGATCGCGGCCGCGCTCGCGGTGGTCCGCCGGACGGTCGCGCAGCGGGCGACCGCCTGAGCTGGCTCAGGCGGCCGCCTGAGCCGCAGCCGAATTCTCCTTCTTGAGGAAAGATCACATCCGGAAACCCCGGCCGGTCCGCTGTCGTTGTCCGGTGTGGTTCACCCATCGCTGCGGCGGTCGGATGCGGGCAGGGGCGCCCACCGGGCGGCCCTTGTGACAGGCAAGGTCGTCGGCTTGCGCGACCCATCCGAGGGCGATCTCCATCGCGACATCCCGTCCGGTGCCGATTCGATCCCGAGGAGATTGACATGGCCCTGCGGGCGCACCTGCGGGCGGACGTGCAGGCGTCGCTGGTGGTGTTTCTGGTCGCGATGCCGCTGTCGCTGGGTATCGCGGTCGCCACGGGCGCGCCGGTCGCCGCCGGTCTCATCGCCGCTGTGATCGGTGGGATCGTGGCGGGGGCGCTCGGCGGTGTCTGCCTGCAGGTCAGTGGGCCCGCGGCCGGGCTCACCGTGGTCATCGCGGGGCTCATCACGACCTACGGGTGGCGGGTCACGTGCGCGGTGACCGCGGCCGCCGGTGTGCTCCAGATCATCTTCGGTGTCAGTCGGATCGCCCGCGCAGCCCTCGCCGTGTCGCCCGCGATCGTGCACGGCATGCTCGGCGGGATCGGGCTCACCATCGCCATCGGCCAGCTGCACGTCATCCTCGGCGGTGCGCCCGACGCCCACGCCATCGACAACATCGTGACCCTGCCCGGCCGGATCGTCAACAGCCACAGCGGCGCGACCCTGATCGGGGCCATGACGATCGCCGTCATCCTGCTGTGGCCCCGGCTGGTCCGCCGGCTGCCGAGCGGGCTGCGCGCGATCCCCGCGCCGCTCGCCGCGGTCGTCGTTGGGACCACTCTGGCCGCCGCCGTCCACCTGGACCTGCCCCGGGTCGACCTGCCCAGGTCGATCCTCGGCTCGGTGTCGCTGCCGGCCTTTCCCGACCGGGACTGGTCTGGGATCGTCCTGGGCGTCCTCACCATTGCGATCGTGGCGAGCATGGAGTCGCTGCTGTCCGCGGTGGCGGTGGAGAAGCTGGCCACCACGCGTGGCCGGGCGCCGGGTCGGATCAACCTCGACCGTGAACTCCTCGGGCAGGGGGCTGCCAACGTCCTGGCGGGTCTCGCCGGCGGGCTGCCGGTGACCGGTGTGATCGTGCGCGGTTCCACCAACGTCGCGGCCGGGGCGAGGACGCGGGCCTCAGCCGTCCTGCACGGCGTGTGGGTGGCGCTGTTCGCCCTGTTCTTCGGCGGAGCGGTCGAGTGGATTCCGCTGTCCGCGCTGGCTGGCCTGCTCGTCGTGGTCGGGGTCCGGCTGGTCGACGTCGCCCATCTGCGGCACGTGCGGCGTCACGGCGAGCTGCCCGTGTACGTCGTCACGCTCGTCGGTGTCGTCGCGCTCGACCTGCTCCAGGGCGTCGCACTCGGGATGCTCACCGCCCTTGGGCTGGTTCTGCGTCGGGTGCTGTGGTCGAACATCCGTCTCGTCGCGTCCGGGCAGGCATGGCGGGTGGACGTGGAGGGCACCTTGAGCTTCCTGTCCCTGCCGCGCCTCGCCCGGGTTCTCGGCCGGGTGCCGACCGGGTCCTGTGTGTCGATCGAGCTGGTGGTCGACTATCTCGATCATGCGGCGTTCGACCATCTGCACGCCTGGTGCACTGAGCACGAGCGGGCGGGCGGGCAGGTGACCGTCGACGAGATCGGCCACACCTGGTTCCGATCGTCACGTGAGGATCAGGCCAAGCGGCGCCGTACCGTCGTTCCGCACCTGCCCCGCTGGTTCGCCCCCTGGTCGCAGTGGCAGGAGTTGGCGGCCTCCCACGGCGACGCGCACCGCGCGGATGCCGCCGGCACGATGCTGGTGGGGGTCGCCGAGTTCCACCGCCGGACCGCTCCGCTGCTGCGCGGCACCCTCGGGGAGCTCGCGGACGGTCAGCGTCCCAGCGCGCTGTTCCTCACCTGCGTCGACTCCCGGGTCGTCCCGAACATCATCACCAGCAGTGGACCCGGCGACCTGTTCACTGTCCGTAATGTCGGCAACATCGTCCCGATCGCCGGTGGGCGCAACGCCGATCTGTCGGTGACCGCCGCGCTGGACTACGCCGTCGACGTCCTGCGGGTGCCCTCGATCGTGGTGTGCGGGCACTCGGGATGCGGTGCCATGCAGGCGCTGCTGTCCGACGACCTCGACCGGGATCCCGACTCCGCGCTGGCGGGCTGGCTGACCCATGCGCGCGCGGCGTTGGCCCGGATGCCCTTGCCCGGTACGGAGATGCTGTCGCCCCTGGAACAACTGGGCCGGGCGAACGTCGTGCTTCAGCTGGAGCACCTGAGCGGCCATCCGGCTGTGCGGCGCGCGTTGGAACGGGGTCCGCTTGAGCTCGTGGGCCTCTACTTCGACATTCCCGCCGCGCACACCTGGGTTCTTGATACCGCATCGGGCCGTTTTGTCGACCCTTCCGAGGTTCTGACCGCGGTTCCGCCGCAGCGCCGCCGTCCGCCCCGCCGTTGGGACACACCGACAGCAACCCCACCTGCCCCGGCATGGCCGTGATCGACGGCCAGCACGCCTGCCGTCGCGGAACCGCGGTCTGACTGCTGGACGGGCTCGGTACGGGATGATGGCCGACTGGACGGCCTGAGCTGACCGGATGGCGTTGGCAGCCCTGTACTCACCCATGCCCGCCAGGATCATTGAGGGCTCC
>NZ_CAUVXL010000214.1:0-1559 GCF_963555915.1 Protofrankia sp. Cas4 | reverse complement strand
CGCAACCCACGCTGATAACAACGGATAAACTACGGTTGCGGTAGATACTGAATGGCTCGACTCTGCGACGGTTCGTGTGCAATGCTCCGCAGCGTGAATCCACCTGTACCGGACATTGACGCTGCTCTCGTGTCCGGGTAGCGGCCTGGCTTTCTTCTGATCTTAACCATGGGCGCATCGCTGTGCCCATGGTGACGCGTCTTCAGTGTTCCGTTTGTGTTGGCGCTGTTTGCTGCGCGTTCATTCGGGCGTGCAGGTCACCCGCGTCTTCTTTTCGGGTTGTGCTGTTGTCCGGTGCTGTCCGCTGGCGTGGGTCCGTGCAGGTTCTTGCCATCGTATCTTTGGAGTTTATTCATGCGTGGCCGGCTTTCTGCTGCTCGTTTCCTGCGGGTGTCTCGTCGGGTGCTTCGACGGGTGTCTCGGCGGGGGTTGGCGGTCATCTCGTTCGGGTTGGTGCCCGTGCTGGTGGTGACCGCGCTGACGGTGCTGCGGATGGCCGGGGGTGGTGTGGGTGGGCCGGCGCCGTTGGTGAATCCGTTCCGGAATGCGGCGTTGCCGCAGAGCGCGACCGGGAGTGCGGCGGGCCGTGCGGCACAGGTGTCGACGGGGCAGTCGCAGTCGGGGCGGGCGCCGTCGGCGGCGCAGGTGCGGGCGGCGGTGCCGGCGGTGGCCGGTGCGGTGCCGAGTACGGCGGCGGAGCCGGCGCGGCCGGTGGATGTGGCGAAACCGGATCCGTCGGCGGGGGTGGCGCGGTTCGGTGCGGCGACCACGGTGACCCCGACGATTCCGCCGGCGGTGCGCGGTGTGCAGCCGGGGCAGGTGGAGGTGCCCGGGCGGCGGACGGTGTGGAGCGACGAGTACCTCAATCCCGACGGCACCCACACCACCCAGGTGTATTCGGTGCCGAAGCGGTTCACCGGTGCCGGCGGGACGCTGGTCGATATTGATACGAGTCTGGTGCCGGCGGGTGCGGGGCGGCATCGGGTGGCGGCGGTGGAGCACGCCGCGGACATCGCGGATCGGGCGGATGATCCGCGGTTGGCGTCGGTGCAGGTGAGCGCCGGTGCGTCGGTGTCGTTCGGGATTGCCGGTGCGGGTCCGGCGGCGGCCACGGTCGACGGGGCGACGGCCGTCTATGCGGGGGTGCGGCGGTCGGCGGATGTGCGCCTGGCCGGGACGCTGTCGGGGGTGAAGGAGAGTCTGGTGTTGCGCGGGGCGGATGCGCCGACGCGGTGGACGTTTCCGTTGGCGTTGCAGGGGTTGACCGCGACGGTGGACGGGAAATCGCAGCAGGTGTCGCTCGCCGACGGCGCGGGGGTGGTGCGGGCGGTGATTCCGCGGGGGTCGATGGAGGATGCCGCGGTCGATCCGCATGTGGGCGCCGGTGCCTATTCGGAGGGTGTCGTCTACACGCTGGTGACCGGGGCCGATGGCCAGCTGGCGTTGCAGGTGGATCTGGACGCGGGGTGGCTGGCGGATCCGGCGCGGGTGTTCCCGGTGACGGTGGATCCGTCGGTGGAGGTGTTGCAGGCGTATGCGGATGACACCTATGAAGTCAT
>NZ_CAUVXL010000213.1:15340-22258 GCF_963555915.1 Protofrankia sp. Cas4 | reverse complement strand
CCACCGGTGGGACCCGGTCGTTGGGCTATGACGACGCCGACCAGCTGACCTCAGTCAGCTACGCGTCGGGTGGGGCGGTTCGCAGTTTCGGCTACGACAATCTGGGTCGGACGACCGCGGACACGCTGTCCGGGCCGGGTGGGACGTTGCGGGCGGCGACCTACAGCTACGACAACAACGACAATCGGCTGACCGAAACCCTGTCCCCGGCCGGGTTGGCGGGGTCGGGGAGTCAGAGCTACGGCTATGACCGGGCGGACCGGTTGACGTCGTGGACCAGCCCGGCGAACGTCACGACGAGCTACGGCTGGGATGGGGCGGGGAACCGCACCGCGGTGAACGGGACCGCCGCCAGTTTTGATGAGCGCAACCGGCTGACCTCCGATGGGACGGCGACGTATACGTATACGGCGCGGGGGACGCGGGCGACCCGGACCGCGGGCGGCACGACCGCGACCACGACGTTTGACGGGTTTGATCGGCTGGTGTCGGACAGTACGTCGGGGACGACGACGTACGGTTATGACGGGTTGGATCGGCTCGCGGTCCGTAACAGCACCACGCTGGGCTACGCCGGGGTGGAGAAGGAGCCGGTCGCGGACGGTACGTCGACCTACGCCCGGGATCCGGATGGGGATCTGATCGGCCTGGGGACGCCGGGTGGGGCGTGGGTGCCGTTGGCCGATACTCACGGGGATGTGGTGGCGGCGTTCACCACGAACGGTGCCGGCCTGACCGATCAGAAGGCGTTCGATCCGTTCGGGGTGCCGACGACCGCGGGTAGTGCGAATGTGCGGGTGGGGTTTCAGGGGTCGTGGACGGATCCGACGACGGCGAAGGTGAGTGCGGAGGCGCGCTGGTACACCCCGGGGACCGGTGGGTTTGTCTCTCGGGACAGTGTGGGTCTGGCGTTGACGTCGGGGATCTCGGCGAACCGGTATGTGTATGGCAACGCGAACCCGCTGGCCTACAACGATCCGTCCGGTCATTTCGCGCCGGGTTCTGATCCTGAGGATGCGATTGCAGGGGTTCTGCTCGGTGGGGCAGCGGTTGCGGCGGGGACCGGAGTGGGAGCACCGGTTGCCCTTGGGCTTGCACTTTTCGGTTCTCTGTTTTTGCTTTCGGGTGATTCTGCGCCGAAATCTGCGCCGAAGCCTCCGCCTGTTGAGCCGCGGCCGCACTGGGTGGATTATGACGATTCGGATGATGAGTGGCCGGTGGTTTCGCCGGCTACGTCGCCTGTTCGTGATCCTGTTATCGAGCCGGCGTTGAAGCCTCGGTCTACTGCTGGTGGGCGTGTTGTACAGGTTCGCCCTCGTACGCTGAGGACGCCCACGCCGCTGCCGAAGCCCCGGATTCCACCGATGCCGCTGCCGCAGTTGAAGCAGCATGCGCCGGCGGGGCCGGTGTGGTCGGGTCGCCGAATATTGCGCCGCCGGATGGTTGGTCGGCGGCGGGGAAGCCGTTGGAGCTTGAAGAGTGTGGGCCGGGTGTCTGTGCGGACTCGTTGCCGTCGGGGGATGGGGCGTCTGGGCAGGGTACGGATGGTAACTGTGTCTTGCGGAAGGTTCCGTCGGCGCTGGCGATTCTCTGCCTGCCGGACGAGCCTGGACCTGATCCGGCTGCGGGTGGTAAGGGCCGCCCGCCCGGTGGTGGTAAGCCTCCCGCCCCGCCGACCTTCCCCGACTCACCCACCAACCCCGACGAAGATGACATTGGTAAATACTCGGCCGATCAGCTATATGATGCTGCATCAGCCCCCTATGGAAAGGCTAGACTTGATGCGGACGGAAATATTATCCGCGGTCAGAGCAACGCTGGTCGCTCGCTTCAGAAACATGCAGATCCTTCTCGTGGGGCGGCGCATTCGAGCATCTTTCCGAGTCTCGCATCCGACGCGGAACGTACAATGGTCGGCGATAGGATGGTGATGGATCTACTTCGGAACCCGGAAGCAATTGAAACGACGGAACCTTCTTTTGATCACTATGGAGGAAGTTTGCGTGAATTTTGGGATCCAAGTGGATGGGGTGCACGTTGGAGCATGCGGGGTGGAAGATTACAATTTGAAGGGTTTTTGGCATGATGACAAATATCATAGTCGGTGGTGACAGTTATCGAATCTCTCTATTTATTAGTATTCACGAAGAGGATGAATATATTGAATGTCGAACTTTGGTTTCAGGAGTTCCGCGGGAAATAGTATGTGCAGTCCGTCTCACGGAGACGGGGACGAATTTCTTGTTGCCGACATCGAGGGAGATTGACCTGGAGTTGCTGCGCGCTGTTCTTAAATATCTTGATGATCTAGACCGGTGAACTGAGGGGGTCGCTGAAGATCCCTTGGGGTGAATCGCTCCGCCTTTGGCGGAGGTTCTTGCTGCTCCACGTCGCTTCCTTCGGAACGCTCTTGCATGCGGCAAGGACAGAGCACCGACGGTAACCAATAGGTAGGGCTGTTGCGTATTTGTTGGGTAAAAGTAGCGGTTTTTCCAGAATGTTCATGTTCGGATAGCCTGGAAAGTTTTATACTGATTTTTATGTTTTACAGTCGACTACTCTGGTAGCCCAAGGATCGGGTGCCCGGCGGAACGAAGATGGTCTTTTGTGTTGGGTTGATGACGGTGAGCGTGCTGGCTGCGATCGCTGCGTGTTCACCACACTCGACGGCGGCGCATCTACCCATGGCTGTGCCCACGCCCGGGCTTTGACGGGTTTGATCGGCTGGTGTCGGACAGTACGTCGGGGACGACGACGTACGGTTATGACGGGTTGGATCGGCTCGCGGTCCGTAACAGCACCACGCTGGGCTACGCCGGGGTCGAGAAGGAGCCGGTCGCGGACGGCACCTCGACCTACGCCCGGGATCCGGATGGGGATCTGATCGGCCTGGGGACGCCGGGTGGGGCGTGGGCGCCGCTGGCCGACCCCCACGGGGATGTGGTGGCGGCGTTCACCACGAATGGCGCCGGGCTGACCGATCAGAAGGTGTTCGACCCGTTCGGCGTTCCGACCACCGCGGGTAGTGCGAATGTGCGGGTCGGGTTTCAGGGGTCGTGGACGGATCCGACGACGGCGAAGGTGAGTGCGGAGGCCCGCTGGTACACCCCGGGGACCGGTGGGTTTGTCTCTCGGGACAGTGTGGGTCTGCCGTTGACGTCGGGGATCTCGGCGAACCGGTATGTGTACGGCAACGCCAACCCACTGGCCTCCAACGACCCGTCGGGCCATTTTTCGCCCGGGGATTTTTTCCGGGAGGGTGTGCGGGACCTCAAGGTGGGTGCCCGCGGGGTTGGTGCGGTGGCCACGGTGGTGGAAGAGGCGGCGGTGCCGGTCGTGGAGGTCGCCGGTGAGGTGGTTGCGGGTGCGGCTGTGGTTGCGTCGGTGCCTGGGTGGGTGCCGATTGTGGGGGCGGTCGTCGTTGGTGGTGCTTTGGGTGTAGCTGCCGGCTATGTATATGATCGTTATGGGAATTCCCAGGCGAGGACGTCGCCGGCGACGACCGATGTGCCGCTTGACTATTCCTGGTTTCCGGGTCTTGTGCCGGCTGAGTTTTCGCCGGCTACGCAGAATGATCGCGCTATTGATGTCAAGCCGACGGTGAAGCCCCGGTTTACTTCTGGTGGGCGTGTTGTACAGGTACACCCTCGTACGCAGCTGAAGCCCATACCGCTGCCGAAGCCCCGGATTCCACCGATGCCGCTGCCGCAGTTGAAGCAGCATGCGCCGGCGGGGCCGGTGTGGTCGGGTCGCCGAATATTGCGCCGCCGGATGGTTGGTCGGCGGCGGGGAAGCCGTTGGAGCTTGAGGAGTGTGCGCCGGGGGTTTGTGCGGATTCGTTGCCGTCGGGGGATGGGGCGTCTGGGCAGGGTACGGACGGTAGCTGCGCGTTGGTGGGGGGTCCGTCGCCGCTGGCGACTGCCTGCCCGCCGGACGAGCCCGGGCCTGATCCGGCCGCGGGTGGCAAGGGCCGCCCACCCGGTGGCGGTAAGCCTCCCGCCCCGCCGACCTTCCCCGACTCACCCACCAACCCCGACGACAATGGCCGAAACGACTACACGTCTATTTATCGGACATCGCCGATGGAGCGGGGGAGTTCTGAACTAAATCATGGCTTGGATGCTAAGAATTTTCCGCGTGCCGACGACGGTTCACTTGACGGTGCGGCTCACTTTGGTAACGAAAAGACCGCGATGGAATATGCTCAGATGCATGCGGGTGATACTCATGGAGTCGGATTTAGGACTGATGTTCCGACCGAATGGCTGCAGCGGAACATCGCTGCTGGCAAGATCGAGGTGTGGGAGGGGCTAACTGAAGATCATTTGGAGTATGTGATCCCTCAAGAACTTTTCGACGAGTTTAATGTCTTCGCTAGATTGCCATGGAGTGGTAGGTAGTGAGCATGGTGGACAGACTGGAGAAGTGGGCGGTGGTTCAGGCAATCGTCGTAGCCCATATGCCGTACGGGTTGAGGGTGCGAGTACCTTCGGGCGAGATCGGCGTCGTCGATCGCGTGTTCGTCGCCGATCTGCGGACTTTCCCGTCTGATTGGCCACGTGTAGGCCGGCAAATCACTGTTGTCTGCGCCGGATATACGACGGGCGGTCAGTTGCGGTTGAGTGCGCGACAATCGCATATTGACGTTGCTCGGCAGACTCCGAATTCGGAGAAATGATGTTCGGGAAAACTGCACGTTCTTGGAGAAGTTGTTGGAGGGTGCACATGAGGACGGTGAGAGCGGGGTCAAACGGTGGGCGGCCTCAAGGAGTCAGTGGAGACTCGTCTTATTGGGCTCTCCGCAGTTGGCCAGAGGTCGTAGTCGTCTGATTACGTGGCGGTTGCGTATGCGGTTACGGTCGGTCGCCACGGCGGGCGGGCGGCGCGGGAGGCGGTCTCTGGCCAACTGCGAAGAGCCGAATAAGGGGGCGGCGGACTGACGACCACCGCGACACGGTGCACAGCACCCCGACAACCTGCCCACCAAGCCCCGCCCGGTACCCACCCGGCGGGGCTTCTAGCGCAACCGCGGTAGCGATCAGCGCACACGGGACAGCGAACGCCCGATCACCCAGCTGAACAGCGACCCGACGAGCTGGTCAGTGCGTTCCGCGGAACACAGGAACGCCCCCCATGCCGATCACTGTCGCGTCGAACCCTATCGCGTGAGCGGGGACGGGCCATTCAGTAGTGGTAGCGAACCTGAATAATGATCAGATCGTCCCCGCGCACATGGTAGACCAGACGGTATTCGTCCGTGAGTCGTCGCGACCAGTACCCGGATAGATTCTGCGACAGCTGCTCCGGTTTACCGATTCCGGTGGCCGGGTCGCGCGCCGACTCCTCGATCAGGCGGTTTATCCGGCGCAGCGTCGTGCGGTCGTCAGCCCAGGACGTGTAGTCGGCCCAGGCTCGCGACGTGAAAACGACCCTCACGGGCCCAGCAGCTCGTGTTCCTCCACGGCGCCTGCGTCCGCCTCGGCGATGCTGGCCGCCAGGTGTGCGGCATTGGCGGGGGATCGCAGCAGGTAAGCCGTCTCCTGCATGGACCGGAACTGGGCCTCTGACACCAGGTAGGCCGTGCCGCGCTTGGAGAGGATCTCAATCGGTTCCTGGTCGGCGTTGACCTGTTCGATCAGCGGGAACAGGCGCTTGCGTGCTTCGCTGGCGGTGACAGCCACAGCTACCTCACCTCCAAAGTGGTACACGATATCGTACCACCGCGCTGCGCGCGCGGTGAACCCTGGGGCGACCGGGGTCGGTGCTCTCGGTCATAACATGCGAATATGACGCGTCCGGTGCCGCGTGGGGTGACCCGGGCGGGTGGCCGCATGTACGCGGCGGCATGTACCCGGCGGCATGTACGGGGAGCCTGACCCACGGGGGAGCCTTGAGCGAGCAGCGGTTGACCGACCAGGAGATCCGGGCGCTTGCGGGTGCGTTCGCGACGTCGTTGAGCGCCGTCCAGTTACTGGAACGCGCCGGACTGGACCGACTCGACCAGCCGTCCTGGGCGCCGGCGCAGACGCCGCTGGCGTTCTGGGCGGAGGTGAACAACTTTCTCAACAACAAAGGGTTACCGAATGGTCGGCAGCGGATTCTCGTCGCCGCCGCGGAGCGCTACCCGGGGAATCCGGTGTTCGCGCGGGCACGAGCCTTCGCAGACACGTCGGGCTGGTTCACCGCACCCGACGATCTTCCGATGCCCTACACCGTGCTCGCTCTGGACGCCGTGCGGTTCAGTCAGCACGGCACCCTGGTCCAGCTTGCCTGGCGCCGGGGTCTGCGCGAGGTCGTCGATGAGGCCCTTGAGCGGACCGGCATCCCCGCCGACGCCGTCCGGTTGCAGGACCGGGGCGACGGCTTTCTCGGCGTGGTCGCCGCCGGCATCCCCAAGGCGAGGATCGCCGCGGACTTCGTCCGCGAGCTGCGAATTGCGCTACGGGCCTACAACCGGACCCGTAACGACACCGGTCGGGTCCGGTTGCGGGTGGCGTTGCACCACGGCGACGTGATCATCGATGACACCGGGTTCGCCGGTCAGCCGACCGTTGTGGCGGCCCGGTTGGTGGACGCGCCACCGGTGCGTCAGGTGCTCCAGGACATACCGTCCGAGGATCTTGCGCTCATCGTCTCCGACGAGCTGTACGCCTCGACTGTTGCCGAGCGGCTTCGCGGGCTCGACCCAGGGGAGTTCCGCAAGGTCGAGGTCGAGGTTCCGAAGTTCTCCGGTACGGCCTGGGTGCAGGTGCAGGTGCAGGTGCCGGCCGCGGGTCTGAGCGCCGAGACCGAACGAGCCGGCGCGGTCACCGACGACACGCCGTCCGACGCGCCCGGCTGGGACTTCCTCATCTCCGCCGCCGAGCCGGACGAGGGTTGGGCTACCTGGATCGCCTGGGAGCTGGAGGCACATAAGTA
>NZ_CAUVXL010000213.1:0-14945 GCF_963555915.1 Protofrankia sp. Cas4 | reverse complement strand
CCGGGTCCACATCGAAACCTGGGACGTACTGCCCGGTAGTCATGTTGTGGGGCGGCTCAACGACGCGATCGTGCATTCCAAGCGGACGCTGGTGGTGCTGTCGGAGAACTATCTGCAGGCCGCACAGGTGCAGGCTGAATGGCAGGCCGCCTGGCAGGCCGACCCCAACGGGATGCGACGGAAACTGATTCCGGTACGGGTGGCGGAATGCGAGCCCGACGGGCTGCTGCGCGGTATCGTTCATATTGACCTTGTCGGTCTTCCGCAGGAGGCCGCGGCAACCAGACTCGTCGAGCAGATAAAAAGATCGGTCGCCGGTGGTTACCGGCCGTCCGACCCGCCCCGGTTCCCCGGCCCGAAGGGGTGAGCCGGGAGAGGTGACAGGCCTTCGGGCCGGTCGCGGGAAGGCCATGGCCGGGTGGGTCTTTGTGCTGCTCGTCGATGGGCCTGCGACTCTGCCGAACGTCCCACCGGCTTCGGATACTGGATGCCATGCGTGTTCTGGTGTTCGGTGGTGGAGTGATCGGTACCCTACACGCCTGGGCGCTGTCAAGGGCCGGGCACGAGGTCAGCGTGCTGGTCCGCCCGCAGCAGGTGGACCGATGGGTCGACGGGCTCGACCTGAGCATCCTTGACGTCCGGGGCAGACGCCGCAGGGAGGTCACCGAGCGGTTCCGTCCCCGTATCGTCACCGAGCTTCGTCCGATGGACGGTGTCGAGCTGGTTGTGCTTGCCGTCCGGCACACCCAGACCCCGGACGTCCTGCCCGCGCTCGCGCGGAACCTGGGCTCGGCCACCGTGTTGTTCCTGAACCACAACTGGCGCGGCCTGGACTTCATCGACGCCTGTCTGGGTAAGGATCAGTATGTGCTGGGTGCTCCCCGGGCCGGTGGCAGCATCATCGACAACGTGTTGAACGGTGCCCTCGAAGGGGGGATCGTGCTCGGGGCGAGCACGGGTAATACGGCGATCGGTGGAACGATGACGGACCTCGCCGAGCAGAATGTGGGCCGTCTCGCCGCGCTCTTCGCGGAGGCCGGCTTTCGTCCGGAGATCCATCCCAACATGGAACACTGGTTGTGGGTGTATTTTGCCAGTACCACGGCCTGGATATGCGGCGGCGCCCGTGCTCGGGGCTTCGAGCGTTTCACGCGCAGCAACCGTGCCGTTTACGACGCACTGCACGCCGGGCGGGAGGCCATGCAGATCTGTGTCGCACGCGGGGCGGAAGTGCGTTTTGCGCAGGACGCCCGACCGTTCGTGCTGCCGCCGTCGACGGTGACGCCCGCCGTCCGGCTCATGCTCCGCGGGGAGCTGCCTCAGCGGATCTCGGTCAATCACGGGCGCTATGCGCCCGCGGAACGGTACGAGATCTATGACGACGTCATCCGGACGGGTGAACGGCTCGACATCCCCATGCCCTGTCTGCTGTCCTACCGCAACGACGTGGAACGGATGGTGGAACTGGCCCCCAGTCTGTGAGCGTATTCACGATAGAATTCACCACAGATTCTCAGTCCCGGGACCGGTTGGCGATGACGGCCGCGACCGGCGGGATGATCGCAGCAATGAGCATCATTGCCAGGGCTGCGGGCACCGAGAAGAAGCGGACCACGCTGCCGGCGAGGACGAACAACGCCAGGCAGCAGGCCATCATCGCCAGGTAACGGCGACGGGTCCGCCGTTGCGTCTCGCCGGTTGCGGGTTGCGGCGTCGCGGCACCGGTGGTCCGGCCTGGCGGGCCCGGCTGGCGCGGAACGGTCGGCCAGATCGGGCCGGTGGCTGCGGCGGGGCCGGTAGGTGCTGCGGGTCCGGTGGGTCCGCCGGCTGATCGGGAGCGCAGCCGGCGGTCGTAGGCGCGGCGCCGCTCGGGATCGCTCAGCACCTGGTATGCGGTGTTGACCAGACGGAACGCGCTCTCGGAGCCGCCGGCGTCGGGATGGGTGCGCCGGGCGGCCTGCCGGTAGGCGGTGACGATCTGGGCGGGCGAGGCGCTCGGTTGCACACCCAGCACGTCATAGAGCGATGGTCGGACCACAAATCACCTCCTACCCACCGGCCTAAAGGGCCAAAGGGCCAAAGGCGATGCGATCGTGGTTCTGTCGCATCGCCGGCGGCCGATGTCCCCGGATCGCCGGCGGGTTCACCTGGAGACGTTCATCTGGAGACGTTCATCTGGAGACGTTCATCTGGAGACGATGAGGACGACCGCGACGATCAGTCCGAGGGTCACCACCGTGCCCCGCAGCGCGGCCGCGGGCAGCACCCGGGCGAGGCGTGCGCCAAGGACACCACCCGCGTAGGACATGACCAGCAGGATCGCCGCGAAGGCCCAGGAGACCTGGGCGCTCACCACGAACACGGTGACGCCGATCGCGTTGATCCCGAACGAGAGCAGCGTCTTCGCGGCATTGGTGCGCTGGATGTCGTCGGGTAGCAGGATTCCCAGCACACCGAGCAGCAGCACCCCCAGCCCGGCACCGAAGTACGAGCCGTAGACCCCCGCCAGGAACACCCCCGCGCGGGTCGGCCAGGTGACATCGCTGGTGGTGACACCGCTGGTGGTGGGCCTGGCAGCGGACGCGGCGGCACGCCGGCCGGCGACCAGCCGGGCCAGCCACGGCTGGGCGCCGAGCAGCCCGCAGGCCGCCACGACCAGGTAGCCGACCACCGCCCGGAAGGCGCCCGCGGGTGTGACCACCAGCACCACCGCCCCAGTCAGCCCGCCGAGCAGCGCCGGGATGGCGAGCGCGCGCAGCCGGGTGGCCTGGCCCGCCAGTTCCCGTTGGTAGCCGAGCGCACCGCCCGCGTATCCGGTCACCAGCCCGACCGAGGATGTGATGTTCGCGGTGAGTGCCGGCATCCCGGTGGTGAGCAGCGCGGGGAAGGCGATCAGGGTGCCGCCGCCGGCAACCGCGTTCACCGCTCCGGCCAGCAGGCCGGCGGCCGCCACGAGTCCGCCGTCGGCTGGTCCCACATCGCCCTCCGCGTCCGGTAGAAGTCGGGTACAGGCCAGTACACCCGCTCCCGGGGAAAAGCGCTGGACCGACCTTGATGTGCCTTGTGGCACAATTTCTTATAAACAGATTACTTATTCTGTTGGATATCCTGCTTGCCGGCGATATTGGTTACCGCTACATTCCGTATGATAGCGGCGGGTCCCGGAGTTTCCGGGCGGAGATGGGCGGCTCATGGACGTCGGATTCGGTATGCCGCGCGACGCTCACCGTGTGACCGGGTTTTCGTGACCAATCTGCTCGGATACGCGCCGCTCAGTCTCGGCACCGGCGCGTTGTACGCATTGGTGGCGGCGGGAGTGGTGGTCATCGCCCGCGGTGCGGGTGTGATCAACTTCGCCCACGGCGCGCTGGTGATGTGGGCGGCGTATTTCTTCAGTGCGGCCCAGGAGAACTGGGGCCTGCCGGTCGCGCCGGCGGGTGCCCTGACGGTCGTGGTCACCGCGGCGATCGGCCTCGCCTTCGCGGTCCTGGCGATGGGGCCGCTGCGGGGCTCCTCGCCGCTGACCCGCGCCATGGCGACGCTCGGCCTGCTGATCATCCTGCAGGCGCTGGCAGGTCTGTTCTTCGGGTCCCAGGTGCGGTCGTCCCCGTCGGTGCTGCCGGCCGGAGAGCTGACCATGTTCGGCCGGGCGGTCGGTGTCGACCTGTTCGTCCGGCTCGCCGCGGTGGCGGTCGTCGTCGCCGTTGTGTGGGCGTTCTTTCGCTTCACCACCTTCGGCCTGGCCGCGACGGCTGTGATCGACAACCCGCGGGCGGCGGCCGCCGCCGGATGGTCACCGGGCGCGGTCGCGGGCGCGGCGTGGTGTGTGGGCTCGGCCCTCGCCGGTCTCGCCGGAGTGCTGCTGGCGCCGCTGGGCAATCCGCTGTCGTCGACAAGCCTGATCATGCTCGTGGTGCCCGCGCTCGCTGTCGCGCTCATGGCGCGGTTCCATTCGCTGCCGGGGGTGTTGGCCGGGGGTCTCGCGCTCGGACTCGTCGAGCTCCTCACGCAGGTCGGCCTGGTCACCGCGCATCCCGCGTGGACCGGAGCCGATCGCGCCATCCCACTCATCGTGATTGTCTTCTATCTGGTGGTGCGCGGCCACGGCATTCCCGACCGCGGACACATAGTGGCCCGACACCCGGAGCTCGGCGGTGGCCGGATCCATCCGCTGGCCCTGGGCATGCTGCTGGCGGTTGCCCTGGCGCTCATCTGGTTCGTGCTACCGAGCGACTGGGTGACTGCCGTCGGCGCCAATGCGCTCTGGGCACTGCTCATGGTGTCGCTGGTGGTCCTGGTCGGGTTCGCCGGCCAGATCTGCCTGGGCCAGCTCGTTCCGGCCGGCGTTGCCGCGCTCATCACCGGCCGCATTGTCGCGATCTGGCACTGGCCGCTGCCCGCGGCGCTGGTCGTGGGTGTCAGCGGCGCTGTCGCGGTGGGGCTGCTGTTCGCACTGCCCGCCCTGCGCACCCGGGGTCTGCAGCTCGCGATCGTCACACTGGGTATGGGTGCTGCCGCCGACGCGATCCTGTTCCAGCGGGGTTATCACTCGCCACCGCCGGCGGGTACGGCCGCGACCATCTTCGGCGGGCTGGGTTCACCCGAGGGCACTGTGGTGGGTACGCAGTCGGTCTTTGGTGTCGAACTTGACAAGATTGACAATCCGGACGGCTTCGCCACGCTCGTGCTGGTCGTGTTCACGCTGGTGGCGCTCGCCGTGGCCAACCTGCGCCGGGGCCGCGCCGGGCGACGGCTGATCGCGATCAGGGCCAACGAACGTGCCGCCGCCGCGCTCGGTATCAGCGTCGTCGGCGCGAAGCTGTACGCGTTCGCGCTGTCAGCCGCGATCGCGGGGCTCGGCGGGGTGTTCTACGTCTTCTACCAGTACGGTGAGGTCGGGAACATCAACTACGGCGCGGGGACGTTCGCGCCGTTCGGTTCGATCATGCTGCTCGCCTTCGCCGTGGTCGGCGGGATCGGCTGGGTGAGCGGATCGGTCGCGGGCGCGACGCTGGTGGTCGGCACCCTCGGTACGCGCATCGCGATGGCGGTCGGCGAATGTCTCGGCGGGCCGGGCTGGCTGGTCCATCTCGACCGGTACCTGCCGCTTGCCAGCGGCATCGCGCTGATTATGATCATGAATGGTTCCGGTGGGGGGATGGCGGCGGACAACGTCCGCACCATCCGCCGCGCGCTCGACCGGCTTGGATCGGGCTGGCCGGACCGGCCGGTGCGCGCCGCCGCCCGGCGCCACCGTCGTCTCGCCCGTCTGCTGGCAGCCGGCCGTGGTGCCGGCGGGCAACCCATGCCGGTGGAACCCGTGCCGGTGCGGCCCGCACGCCTCGCGGTTGCCGGCCTGACGGTCACATTCGGCGCGCTGACCGCGGTACGCGGCATCGACCTCGCGGTGGAGCCGGGCGAGGTGGTCGGGCTGATCGGGCCGAACGGGGCCGGGAAGACGAGCCTCATCGACGCCATCAGCGGCCACACTTGTGCGGCAGCCGGGGTGGTGACCCTCGGTGGGACACCGTTGGACCGGCTCGGGGCATCCCGGCGTGCACGCGCCGGGATCGGCCGCTCCTTCCAGCACCTCGAGCTGTTCGATGATCTCACCGTGCTGGAGAACATCCAGGCGGGCAGCGACCCACGGGACTCCAGGGCCTACCTCACCAACCTGCTGGCGGCGCGGGAGCGACCGTTGCCGCCCATAGCCGTGTTCGCGATCGGCGTCTTCAGGCTGCGTGACGATCTGTTCCGTACCGTCTCGGAGCTGCCGTACGGTCGCCGGCGGCTGGTCTCGGTCGCCCGCGCCGTGGCCGCGGCGCCGTCCGTGCTGCTGCTCGACGAACCGTGTGCCGGGCTTGACCAGACCGAGTCCGCGCAGCTGGCCCGGCTGCTGCGTCGCCTCGCCGACGACTGGGGACTCGCCATCGTCATCAATGACCACGACATGAGCGTCATCCGGGGTGTCTGCGACCGGGTGGCCGTCGTCGACGTCGGCAGGAAGATCGCCGAGGGTTGGCCGGCCGAGGTGTGCCGCGATCCCCGGGTGCAGGCGGCCTATCTGGGCCGACCGGTCGGTGAATTCGAACGGAAGGGGCTCGCGGGTGCGTAGGGCGCGACTTCGGATGATCGCGGCTGGTCTGGGTGGCGCGCTGGCTCTGGCCGGCATGTCGGCGTGCGCGCACGGTGGCGACGGCGCCGGTTCACCACGACCGGCGGGCAGCTCTGGCGCACCGGTCACGTTGATGATCATCGCGCCGACGGGGACCACCGGCGGGAACTACCCGGAGATGGTGGCGGCTGCCAGGGCCGCAGTCCGGGGCGTCAACGCCCGGGGAGGGATCAAGGGGCATCCGGTCGAACTGGTCCACTGCAACGAGAACAACGACGGGTCCGCAGCGGCGGCCTGCGCGAAACAGGCGGCCGACACCGGCGTCCTCGCGGTCGTGTCGGAGACCAGCGGCACGGGCGGCATCATGGCGACCCTCGCGAAGGCCGGGATCGCCTCGGTCGGTTCGGCCGGAGTGTCCGCGGACGGCTCCGAGCTGCACTCCCCGATCAGTTTTGTGCTCAGCCCGCTGGTCATGTTCCCCGCGGTCTGCCCGTCGCTGCTGAAGAAGATCGGTGCCAGGCATCTCGGTATGGTCGGTTATGATCTTTCCGCCAGCGATCGTCTTCTCACCCTCGGCCAGGTCGGTGCCAGGGCCGTCCAGCTTCCGGCCAGTCCGGTGGTACGGGTGCCCATCACCACGAGCGACTTCACGCCGACCGTGACCCAGCTGACCGCGGCGGGCGCCGACGGCGCGGTCATGGTGGTCACCGAACAGGCCGCTGTCGCGGTGATGCGCGACGGCGGCGAACGGCTCTCCTACTGCCACGCGACCGGCGCGATCTCGGACGTCAGCCTGGAGCAGCTGGGGCCGGTCGCGGGCCGGCTGGTCGAGGCCACCGCCTACCCCGAGCTCGACGAGGCCGACCAGTTCAGCGAACTGCGGCGGATGCGCGCGGAGCTCGACGCCGAGTACAGTACCGGCGACAGGGACGCGTCTGCCGCACTGTGGAAGTCGAGCACGTCGCTGAACGGATGGCTGTCGGTGCAGGTCGTGGAGAAGATCGGTAACCAGGTGCCGGGCGCGCTCACCTCGGCGGCGCTGCTGGCCCAGCTGGGTCGGACCACCAGCCTTGACCTGCAGCTCGTCCCGAGGCTGGATTTCACCAGAACCAATCCCATTCCAGGGGTCGAACGGGTGTTCAATACAACTCTGCGCGGGGCCCGGTGGGACAGCGGTGAACGCCGACATGTCTCGCTCGGCAACGAGACCTACCAGGCCCTCGACATCCTGGCGGCTGGCTCCCGCCCGTTGCGGTGAGGTTTCTCACCGGCCTGCCGCGAGTCGCGGGTGGCACTGCGTGAGCCGGTGGCGTTCGATCGCACCATGGTGAGAACGGGGCATCGGGAGCGACACCGTGGCGAGCGGTCGGGTTGGCTGCGAGCCGCGGTGCTGGGTGCCGACGACGGCCTGGTGTCGACCGCGAGCCTGATGCTTGGTGTCGCCGCGTCGTCGGCGTCGCGGGCCGCCGTGCTGACCGCGGGCCTGGCCGGGCTCGTAGCCGGGGCGACGTCGATGGCCGCCGGCGAATTCGTCTCGGTCAGTTCTCAGCGTGACGTCGAGCTGCGGGACCTCTCGGTGGAGGCGGCGGAGCTCGCGGCCGATCCCGCCGCCGAACTGGAAGAGCTGACCGGCATCTACGTGCGGCGCGGGCTGAACCCGCGACTTGCCCGGGAGGTCGCGGTGGAGTTCAGCCAGGCCGATCCGCTGGCCGCGCACGCCCGCGACGAACTCGGCCAGCTGCCGGCGAACGCTGCGCGTCCGGTACAGGCCGCTGGGGCCTCCGCGCTGAGTTTCGCCGCCGGTGCGCTGCTCCCGTTGCTGGCCACGGTCGTCGCCGGCAGTACCGCCAGGATCGTGCTGCTGATCGGCGTGACGTTGGTGGGGCTGGCCCTGCTCGGCACGGTCGGCGCCGCGCTCGGCGGCGCGAACCGGCGACGGGCGGCCGCCCGTGTCGTCATCGGCGGGTGCATCGCCATGGCTGTGACGGCCGCTGTCGGCGCCGTGGCCGGGACCGCCATCCACTGATCCTGTCGATTGATCCAGTCGATCATCCGTAAAGCTAACATCCATGTTACTAACATTGATGTCAGTAACATGGATGTTAGCCTGGACCTCATGGGGCAGACACCGTTTGTGGGCCGCGCTGAGGAGATGGCAAGGCTCACCCGCCACCTGAGCGCTGTGATGGGAGGCGACGCACGGTTGTTGAGCGTGCGCGGGCGGCGCCAGGCTGGCAAGTCGCGTCTGGTCAGCGAGTTCGTGCAACGCAGCGGCCTGCCACGTCTGTTCGTTACCGGCGCGCGGCAGGCGACCATGCAGCGGGACCTGGACGGGTTTGTCGAGGATGCGCGGCTGGAGTGCACCTTGCCAGGTGCTGACCTACTCATGGGCGGGACGTATCGCAACTGGGAGCAGGCTCTGCGCGCGGTGCACGCGGCACTGCCGACCGATGCTCCGTCGATCGTGGTCCTAGACGAGCTGCCGTGGCTGCTCGAACGCGATCCCGGCCTGGACGGCACGTTGCAGAAACTGTGGGACCGGCTGTTCGAGAGCCGGCCGGTTCTCATGATTCTCATCGGTAGCGACCTCGCCGTCATGGAGATGCTCACCGGGCACGACCGTCCTCTTTTCGGGCGGGCCAAGGAGATGGTTGTCACGCCCTTTCTGCTCGGCGACACGGCTCGCATGTTGGGCATTCCTTCGGACCGGGCGGCGGAGGCTTTCGACGCCCAACTGGTCACCGGTGGTTATCCCCGTCTGCTCCTCGAGTGGCGACGCCACCATGGTCTTGACGCCTTTCTCGACGACCAGTTCGCCGACGACAACACCGAGCTGGTCGTCATCGGGCAGCGGGTGCTCGACGCCGAGTTTCCTCGTGATCTGCAGGCGAGCGATGTCCTGCGGACGATCGGCGCCGGCGAACGGGCACATTCGGCGATCGCGGGGCGCGCAGGGCTTGCGGCGACCCCGCTGAGCCGTACGCTTCGACTACTTGCCGACAAGCGGGTCATCGCGGTCGACCAGCCCGTTTCGGTGAAATCATCCAATGTTCCCCGCTATCGGATCGCGGACCCGTACCTGCGGTTCTGGTTGCGTTTCGTCGAGCCCGGTATCAACGACATTCAGCGCGGCCGGTCGGATCTCGCCCGGGCCAGGGTCAGCGCATCGTGGGCGCACTACCGTGGACGGGCGGTCGAGCCGCTGGTGCGGGAGGCGCTGACCCGTCTGGCCGCATCCGATCCCGTTCTTGGTGGCGCGGAAACGGTCGGCGGTTGGTGGCCTCGCGGCAATATCCCTGAGGTCGATCTGGTCGGCGTCCGTTCCAGCGCACCGCCGACGGCGGTCACGTTCATCGGGTCGATCAAGTGGCGGGACAGTGCGCCTTTCAGCCACGCCGACCTCGACGAGCTGCTGACGTCCCGTACCGCGGTGCCCGGCGCCACCGCGGCCACGCCGGTCGCGGTGGGCCGCACGACGTGTACCGCGACCGGCGTGGCCTTCTATGATCCGCGGCGGCTTATGTCTGCCTGGTAACCGTGCTTCCGACGGCACGGCCAACGTTTTCAGCCGCCCGCAGGACGATTTGCACCGCTCGGCCGCTGTTGTCGACGACCCCCTGCGCCATCTTGACCACGTCCTGGGGAATCCTCCGGAAAAAGCTTGGCATGGGCCAGGGCGTCGGGTCGCCTGCCGGTAGTATCAGCTGGTCGTCGCCGAACTCGCTGATGAGCGTGCCGGGTGGGGCCAGCCTTTCGACGTAGTGCTGCGGAAAGTGATCGGAAAGCAAGGAGCCGACGGGTACCCGGCGCAGGATCGGATTCTGTTCGGCCACAAATGCGAGGGCCGCCTGGCCGAGACCCAGGATGTCCCTCATCTGCCGCGCCGGATCGGCGCTGGTCTCCTTCCAATCTTTGCCGTCGTGGTGCCATTCCCGGCCGAAGTGCGCGAAGCCACCGGTCTGACGCGGCGGTAGATGGGGCACCGGGTCCCGGCGGTAGATGTAGCGGAGGACCGGGGCGCTGTTCTCGATTTTCTCGTACGCGTCGGCGAGCGCCTGCGGGCCGATCATCGGCTGGCCGAAGGTGTAAACAGCCCGCAGGTTGTTACCGATACTGTCCTTGTACTGGGGGTCGGTCATCAGCATGATCCCCATGATGGCGGCCATCGCGCCACCCAGGCTGTGCCCGGTGATGTAAAGGGCGGGAGTAATGTGCCGACTCCCGTTCAGATCGCCCTCGCCGGGCCCGCTCTCGGCCGCCAGGATGGACTGCCCGGCCATCGCACGCTTCAGGGCGCGCAGCACCTCGTAGCGCGTCGCCCGAACGTTCCGGTAAAAACCCGCATGCAGATCGACGGCACCGCTGTCACCCGTCCGTGGGTTCGACACACGAAACTTCGCCGCATCACGTGAGTAGATCTCGACATCGGTCAGCCAGCTCATGATATTCGACGGTTCCGTGCCCCGGTAGGCCAGGATGACGACCTTTTTGTCGCTGCTCTGCACGATGGCGGCGGTGGACGAGATGAGCATCGCGTCGACAGACTCCGAGACAATGCGGCAGTTGTTCTCCTCGAGCCCCATACGGGCCATCATGGTGGCGAGCGTGTCGGTGCTCTCCGTCCCGGGCGGGTCGACCTTCGCGTACGCATATGCCGCGCAGGTCGCCAGCACATGGCGCACCACGTCATCGGGATGGTCCTTTGCATCCGCGAGGTAGCTGCTCAGCCCCTCGTAGACGGGAAACCCGGGGAATTTCCCGAGATTCCCCGGGGCGTCCGGATTCTTGAAAGGTCGTAGGGTCTCATAGCTCGGGGCCTTGGTATCACGGACCAGCATCGAGTCGCCTCCCGGTCGTCGCCGCGCGGTGCTGGCTCCCATTCAACGCCTTTGGTCCCCACCGCGCAGCACGAGTTTTCGGTGCTGGTTTCTCGATGCGCCTATGGTTGGATTCAGAACAGTCTCGGCTTTTCCGTCAGGGCCAGTCGATGCCGTCTATCAGCGCCGTCGCCGTGATGCCCAGCAGGTCGCTGTGCCCGGTTTCGTCGTATTTGCCGTCCACGAGTTGCCAGATCCGTACCGTCCGGCGTGCCGGATCGGCGACGATCAGTTCATCCACCTCGTGCGCGGCATAAAAATCAATCTTCGCGTAGGTCTCGTCGTCCGGTGACACAACCTCGATGACCACGGCGGCGGTGGGCAGATACACGCCGCTGGGGCGTCCGCGGTGCAACCCACCGTCGGGTACCCGGTAGTCGTCGCGGCGGCCGAGGTTGAACGGGCCGGTGCCCACGAGCCCGGCAGCCCGCGCACGCGGTAGCAACAGCGCGCTGAGCTCATAGTCAACACGGCCGTGTTCTGCTGATGGACCCGGCGCCAGATGATATTCCCCGTTCCAGATCTCGTCGAAGGTGTCCTGCCCGAGCGATTCGCGTCGGGCAATGAACTCCTCGAGAACCCGGGGACGCTCGCCGAGAACTACGGTGCGCATGCCGAACCGCCTCCCTGTGACCTCGTGGTCACACCAGATTATAGATCGATACCTGGCTATTCGGGTCCGACTGTGGTCCGGCGGCGGTAGGCCGGGTCGGTCAGGGACGGTGGTTCGTAGCCCCCGTCCGCGGTGTTGATGGTCGTGCCCGGTGGAACGATTGTGTCGATCCGGTCGAGCAGGTCTGGTGAGAGCGTCACCTTGGCCGCGCCGAGCTGGGACTCGAGCTGCTCCATGGTCCGCGGGCCGATGATCGCCGAGGTGACGGCGGGATGCTCAAGGACGAACGCGATGGCCAGGTGGACGAGGGAGAGCCCGGCCTCCTCGGCCAGCAGGGCCAGCTGCTCGACCGCTTCGAGCTTGGCGACGTTTGCCGGGAGGGTCAGGTCGAAGCGTCCGGGCGTGCGCTGGCTGCGGCCGGAGACGGGCAGCTCGACTCCCGTGCGGTACCGCCCGGTCAACCACCCGCCGGCCAGCGGGCTCCACGGGATCACGGCCAGTCCGTAGCGCTGCGCAACCGGCAGGACTTCCCGCTCGATGCCGCGGGCGAGGAGGGAATACGGCGGCTGCTCGGAGACGACGCGTTCACGGCCACGACGCTGCGCGATCCACTGGCCTTCCACGATGGCCGACGGTTCAAAGGTCGACGTCCCGATATAGCGGATCTTGCCCTGGTGGACGAGGTCGCTCAGCGCGCCGAGGGTGTCGTCGAAGTCGGTGCCGGGCTCGGGCCGGTGTACCTGGTAGAGGTCGATCCAGTCGGTCCGCAGCCGCAGCAGGCTGTTCTCGACCTCACGGATGATCCACCGGCGGGAGTTGCCGCGGTGGTTGAGGTTGTCGTCCATGGGCGCGTGGAACTTCGTCGCGAGCACCACCTCGTCCCGCAGGCCCCCGGCGAGCGCCTTGCCGACGATCTCCTCGGACTCGCCCCGCGAGTACATGTCCGCGGTATCGATGATGTTGATGCCGGCATCCAGGGCACGGTGAATGATTCGGATGCTGTCGTCATGGTCGGGATTTCCCCAGGCGCCGAACATCATCGCCCCGAGTGTCAGCGGACTGACCCTGACTCCGGTCCGTCCGAAAGCGCGAAGTGTCACTGCCTCTGGTCTCCTTTGATCGCTGTGATCGGTTCGGTCGCTGTGATCGGTTCGGTCAGAGCGTGAGCTGGTCCATCGCCCGGAAGATCCGTTCCATCGAGACCGGGTACGGCGTCCGCAGGGTCTGGGCGAAGTAACTGACCCGCAGCTCTTCTATCATCCAGCGGATTCGCGTCAGCTCCTCGCCCGGTGAGCTACCCGGCGCGAGCCTGGCGACCAGTTCGTCGTACTCCCGCGTCACCTGCTCGACCTGCCGGGTGCGTTCCCGGTCGCGGTTGGGGTCGCCCGGCAGTTTCTCCAGGCGCAGCGCGATCGCGGCGAGGTAGCGGGCGACGTCGGGTAGTCGCGTCCAGCCGGTGCCGCTGACAAAACCCCGGTACACCAGGCCTGAGAGCTGGGAGCGCACGTCGCGCAGCGCCGGCACCAACGCGAGGCTCGTCGTCGCCTTGAGCTGCCGTTCAATGGTGTGCGCGGTTGCCAGGACACGCTCCACCTTTGTCACCACGTTGATCGCGGTCGCGGTCAGGTCGGCCTGGACGATTTCCGCCAGCTTGGTGAATCCGTCGGAGTCCCAGGCCGGACCGCCGCATTCCGTGATCAGTTTGTCCGCGGCGCAGGCGATGCAGTCATCGAGCAGTTCGGTGACGGTGCGATATGGATGATGGCTGAGCGTCAGTTTAGCCTGATTTGTCAGCTGTGCGTTGATGGCGCGAATCGGTGACGGCGCGTTGAGCAACAACAGGCGTCGGGTGCCCGCCCACATGGCCTGGCGGGCCTCGGCCTCGGTCGCGAACACCGCGATGGCCACGCTGTCGGTCTCGTCGACCAGCGCGGGATAGGCCCGGACCGGCTGGCCGGCGCGGCGTTGTTCGACCAGCTGCGGGATCGGGCCGAAGTCCCAGGTCCGCAGGCCCCGGCGCTCGACGCCGTCCGCCGCGGCGTTGACCGCAGCCCGCAGCGTCGGCGCCAGTGCCCGGGTGAGCGCGGCGAGGTCCTTGCCCTCGGCGAGGGTGCGCTGAGCCTCGTCCACCACTCGAAATGTGATCTTCAGATGGTCGGGTACGCGGTCGAGTTGCCAGGCGTGCCGGGGCACATTCACGCCGCTGAGGTGACCGAGTTCGCGTTCCACAACGGCGAGCAGCGGCCCGTCGGTCGGTGTCACCGACGCCAGTACCCGTCTGGCGTAGTCCGGCGCCGGGACGAAGGTGCGTCGTATCTGTTTGGGCAGCGATCGCAGCAGCGCTGTCACCAGTTCCTCGCGCAGGCCCGGCACCTGCCAGTCGAAGCCGTCGGCGCCCACCTGGTTGAGCACGGGCAGCGGGATGCGCACGGTCACGCCGTCCGCCTCCGTGCCAGGTTCGAACTGGTAGGACAGCGCCAGGCTGAGGTCGTCATACTGCCAGGTATCGGGGTAGTCGCGCTCGTCGACCCCGGCCGCGTCAGCCTTGATCAGCATGGCCGTGGAGAAGGCGAGCAGGTCGGGTTCGGCCTGCCGGGCCTTCTTCCACCAGCTGTCGAAGTGGCGGCCGGAGACCACCTCGGCGGGGATCCGCTGGTCGTAGAAGTCGAACAGCGCCTCGTCGTCGACCAGGATGTCGCGGCGCCGCGCCCGGTGTTCCAGCTCCTCGACGTCGTCGAGCAGTTCCCGGTTGGCGTGGAAGAACCCGTGGTGGGTCTGCCAGTCGCCCTCGACCAGGGCATGGCGGATGAACAGGTCCCGGCACAGCGCCGGGTCGACCGCGCTGTAGGTCACCGGGCGGGACGCGACCAGGGGCACCCCGTAGAGCGTCACCTTCTCGAACGCCATCACCGCGCCCCGGCTCTTCTCCCAGTGCGGTTCGCTGTAGGTGCGGGTGACCAGGTGGGGCGCGAGCGCCTCGGCCCACTCCGGCTCGATGCGTGCGAGCGTGCGTCCCCACAGCCGGGACGTCTCGACGAGCTCGGCGGCCATCACCCAGCGCGGTGGCTTCTTGAACAACGCCGAACCGGGGAAGACAGCGAACCGGGTGCCACGCGCACCCTGATAGTCCGGCTTCTCGGGGTCGGCGAGACCGATGTGTGACAGCAGGCCGGCCAGCAGTGAGAGGTGGATCTGCCGGGGGTCGGCCGGTGTGGTGCTCACCGACATTCCGAGGCTTTTTGTGACCTGGCGTAGCTGAGCGTATATATCCTGCCATTCACGGACCCGCAGGTAGTTCAGGAACTCGGCCCGGCACAGCCGGCGGAACTGGTTTCCGGAC
>NZ_CAUVXL010000212.1:0-4724 GCF_963555915.1 Protofrankia sp. Cas4 | reverse complement strand
CGGGATAGAGGGGCTCGGTGGGTGGTTTCCCGCGCCCGTCGACCGCGGCATGGATGCGGTCCAGCAGCACCGAGCGAGCCTCGTCCTCGCTGAGGCCGAACAGGTCGAACGAGCGCACTCTGTTCAGCAGGACGGGGCAGGGACAGTCCTCGACCCGAATCGGGATCACCCTGCGGGTGCGGCCGTCGGGATCGACAGCGAAGGCCTCCTCCCGCACCGCCCGCTCGTAGGGCGAGCGCGAATAGGCGTAGGAGAGTACGGCGATCACCCGGTCGGCGCCGCGAACCCCATCGGCCATCCGTGTCATCCAGTGCGAGCCGGGGACGAAGTCCCAGGCCTGGATCAGGACCTGAAAGCCGGCGTCCTCGAGCTGCCAGGCGATCCACTCCGCCCAGGTCCGGTCGGCCGCCGCGTAGGACACGAAGAAGTCCCACCGGTCGGGCGGCGAGGCGCCCCCGCAGTCGGCTGGGTGGTCTCTGTCCGCGGGCGGGTCACCGTGCCCCCCGTTCATACAGCGAAGTCTCCCATACGGCTACGCACCGGCACAGCCTCGTGCTCGACCGGCTCGGGTCGGTCAACGAGCACGGCTTGTCCTCCAGACAATGACGAGCCAGACGGTCAGTGCGGCAGGTTGAGGTCCGAGCAGACTGACAGCGCCGCCCGAGCGTCCGTGGGCAGGTTCGCGTAGTTCCCCTCTCCGCATCCTGCAAGACGACCTACTCCTCCGACTTGTACAACTCGCCCAAACCTATGGTCAATACCTGGTCACTGCTGATCGAGGCCCGCAGCTCCGGGTCGAAACCGGCGCCGCTGTAGCAGGCAAGCACCGTGTCCCGGGTGTCGAATCCCTTACCCGCCAGGAGTTCACGGGCCCGGCGTAGGCGTTCGACATGCCGGACGCCCATGACCTCACCCCACTTCGCCTCCCCCAGGGACAGCACCCGACGCGGTTCACCCGGGTTCGCGGGCGCCAGCACGGCGACGTCGACTGCTATCTGGGTCCTGTGCGCCGGGTCCGCGACGACCCCGGCGCCGACATCCGCCGGCAGCCCGCCGAAGATTTCGGGAGGTGCCGCGACCGCGAACTCGCGGCAGATCTGTTCGAAGTGCGGCCCGAGGACCTGGGCGGAGAACCGGGACCTGGCATCCTGCCAGACGGCCGCGGCGCGACCGCTCTCCAACAGCCCCCATCTGGGCCGCATGACCACCTGATAGAAGACGATCAACGGTTCGGCGATCCGGTAGACCGAACGTCCCTGGCGGAACAGGTCGGCTTCCCTGCGGAGCAGCCCGCAGTCCTCCAGCACGTTGAGGTGATGGCCGATGTCCGCGGCCTTGCGACCGATGTAACCGGCGATTCCTCCGCGGGTGTTGTTGCCACCGGCCACCGCCGCGAGAACCGAATGATACAAAGCCGTATCCCGGACGTCGGCCTCCTCCTCGAGGAGGTAGCGGGCTTCCCGGAAAAGAGGGGTCGCCGGGTTGAGTACCGTCCGCAGCACCCAGTTGTCGAAGTCGGCCAGGCTCGCCGGAGAGTCGTCGTTGACAAACCTGCGGTAGGCCGGCGTACCGCCGACGACGGCGTGGTGCCGGACCGCCAACGCGGGGTCGCCGATGTTCCAGAAACGAGCGGCCAACGGATAGTCGAACGGGCGTACCACCAGCTCAAGGCTGGCCCGCCCGCGAAGCGGAGCGCTACCCGCCAGCATTCTTCCCATTACCGACACGGCCGAGCCGCACAGCAGTAGTGAGATGCTGTTCGCCCGCGCCACCGCCCGATCGATCTCCCGCTGGAGAATCGACGGGAGTGCCGGCGATGCCGCGCTCAGATAGGGGAACTCGTCGATGACGACCGGCCCCGGCCTGCTACCAGCCACCGCGAACAGGTAGGTGACCGCCTCGTCCCAGCTGACGAAGCGCGGCGGCACGGGCGCTTGCACGTACTCGGCCAGGGTTTCGGCGAAGAGGTGGAGCGATTCCGCCTCGGTCGCCTGGGTGGCTCCAAAGTACATTCCCCCTGTCTCGCGGGCCAGTGCCTCGATCAGGAAGGTCTTCCCCTGGCGACGGCGTCCACTGACCACGCCCAGCCGTGGTTGTCCCCGGTCGCGTGCGGCAAAGGCTGCCAGCTGTCGCCACTCGAAGTCACGATCGAAGATGCGGGCAGGCTTGATCATCAATGATCCCAAGAACGAGGAACGTGCTTCGTCGAAGCGTACTCCTCGTTCTTAAGCGCCGATGACGCCGGCTTCCGCCCCTCGGCACAACGGTCACCGAACACCGCGACGCCGACGGCATCGACACCGAGCAGGTCCTCGACACCGAGCGCCCGTCGACTCGTCGACATCAGCAATAAATACTATGAAATAGTACCATTATGGCCTACCAGTTGCGCGCAATCGTCGCCGCCGCGTCCGCGGCCGTCCAGATCGCCGAGGCCCTGAGCGGCTCCGTCGTGGAACTGCCAGGTGGCCTGGTGCTGATCCCCATCACGGACCGGGTACCTGCGGGCGCCGCATCCGACCCCGCGCTGGTGGACACCTTCGAATACCTGACGGTCGGACTCCAGGAGCTGCTGCTCCTCGCATCGACGGACGGCCCGGTCGCCTACCTGGAAGCTGAATTCTTCGGGGGCCTCGGCACCCAGGCCGCCGCCGTGTGGGATAGCGCGCACCTCGTAACCGGCCCGGTACGCCACGACAACGAAGTCGAACCGGACGTGCCCGCAACGCTGTGGCCGTTCAACACCGCGTTACGCGCTCTGGGTGTCCGCGCCACGGAGACGACCGACGAATTCGACGTAGTGGGACTCGGTCGCTACCGCTGCACCGAGGACTGGGCACAACACGGTCACTGAGCTGAGGCGGTGGCGCCTTCCACGCCGTCCACCAGTGCCACGAAGCCGCATAACCATCCAAAACCCCACCTGTGAACAGAACCGGGGCAGCTTCATGTCTCGTACTTTGGACTGATCACGAACGGCATCGGCTCCCGTACCGTGATTGGGTGCGCACCCTTCTTCGTTCTGTGTGGGACGAGCCTCGTCCCCCCGCCCGCCGTTGCGAGTATGGCGGGACTGGGCGCTCGTAGGGGCGCTCGTGCCGATCGTGGTGCTCGAAGGAGTTCTGCGGCCGACTCTTCCGTGGCGGACCGCTTGGTTCAGCGTCGCTGTCGGGCTGGTACCCACGTTGGTCACGCCACCCGCATCGAGGTCCGTGTCGCCGCGGACGACATGGTGGTGCGCCTGCGCGTGAGCGACGATGGGGACACCAGCGCCGCACGCCCGCCAGCGCCGCCGGGATACGGGCTCGTCGGCATGATCGAACGCGCTCAGCTGCTCGGCGACACCTGCGATGCCGGCCCGAACCCCGGTCGAGGGTGGAGCGTGACCGCCGTACTGCCCCGGACGGGGTGGGCGACATGAGCATCCGGGTGCTCGTAGCCGACGATCAGGAGATCGTCGGCACCGGACTGCGGATGATTCTCGACGCCCAACCCGGCATTGAGGTCGAAGCCACCCGTATCCTGGCTGGACCGCACGTCGCCGACCCCCTCGCCGTCGTCGTCATCACCACCTTCGACCTCGACGAATACGTCTACGCCGCCCTGCGAGCCGGCGCCCGGGGTTTCTTGCTCAAAGACGCGGGCCCCGATCTGCTCGCCCAAGCCGTCCATGCCGCCGCGGGCGGCGACGCGCTCATCGCCCCGAGCATCACCGCACGGCTGCTTGCGGCATTCGCCGACGCCGGGCCCACCGCACCGCCGCTGCAACCCATCGAGACGCTCACGGACCGGGAAGAGCAGGTCCTCACCACGGTGGCACGGGGACGAACCAACAACGAGATCGCCGACGAGCTGTACATCACGCTCAGCATCGTCAAAACCCACGTCGCCAGCCTGATGGCCAAGATCGGCGCCCGCAACCGCGTCGAGATCGCCATGTGGGCCTACGAAACCAACCGCATCAAGAACCGATGGAAACTGGCGCGGAACGCATCAGCCGAAAGTACCACCGTGCCGTCGGATGATCGGCTGACTCAGATCAGGCCGATGCACCGATGAGTCGCGGCACCTCAATCGTCACCATCGAGTCATGACCGGACCAACGGCAGGCGCTCGTGCCGTGACCTCCTCCGCTAGGACAGGGCGGCTCGTACCCACCGCGCTGCTCGCGCTCAGCGTCATTCCGATCACGGCCGGCGCAGCCCGCCTGGCCGAGTTGACCGGCGGCGCGGAAATCACGCCGGAAAACGCACGGTTCTTCGCGTCGCCCGTGCCCGTGGTGGTGCACATCCTCAGCGTCAGCCTGTACTGCACGCTGGGTCCCTTCCAGTTCGTCCCCGGCATCCGCCGCCGCAGGCCCGGCTGGCACCGCGCCGCCGGACGGCTCCTGATCCCATGCGGACTTGCCGCAGCGCTTTCGGGTCTGTGGATGACCCTGTTCTATCCCCGCCCTGACGACGTTGGTGATCTCCTTTCTGGCTTCCGACTCGTGTTCGGCTCGGCCATGATCCTGTCCATCCTCCTCGGCTTCGCCGCAATCCGACGGCGGGACATTCTCCGGCACCGCGCCTGGATGATTCGCGGCTATGCGATAGGCCTGGCGGAATGGACCATCCGTGAGAGCGCCCGGCAATAGGGGTGTGGATCAAGGAGCGAGGCTGGGGCACGTAAATCGCGAGGCGGAGGAGGGAGTCACCCTGGTGTTGGGTGGCGACCGACGACAA